>NZ_CAURLX010000023.1:0-34798 GCF_963525585.1 uncultured Capnocytophaga sp.
TGTTACCCTCAACGGTTTTCAAGACCGCCGCATTCGACCGCTCTGCCATTTCTCCTTAACTAAATGTATCGTTAGGAATACGGGTGCAAAGGTACAACTTTTTTCTTATTCTGCAAATAAAAAAACATATATTTTTAAAAAAAATTATACTTCGCTGATTATCATTGTTTTATGTTTTTTATTGTAAAATAAATCAAAAAAAACACTATTTATTTAAAATATTTACTTACCTTTGTATGGTTTTAAAGGGAAAATTTTTAACTATGCTAATAGAACCTATTTTTACCTCTATTTTAGATAATGATTTCTACAAATTCACAATGCAATGTGCTGTAGTGAAGCTCTTCCCTTCTGTCAAAGGAAGATATGAATTTATCAACCGAGGAAAACACGAGTTTCCAGAGGGGTTTGGCAAAGCGATGCAGGAGGCTGTGAACCAAATGAGTCGCTTAAGGCTTTCAAAAGAAGAGAAAAATTTCCTCAAAACCTCTTGCCCTTACCTTAATCCTGCATATATAGACTTTCTAGAAGGATATCAGTATGATCCTTCTGAAGTACAGATTTCACAAGTAGGCAAAGACCTTGAAGTACGTGTAGAAGGATATTGGTACAGGACTATCTTATGGGAAGTTCCCTTGCTTTCTATGATTAGCGAACTTTATTATAAGCTAACCAATGCTGTTGCTTGGAGTGATGACCAAATAGTGGCAAATACGACCCACAAAATCCGTGACTATGAAAGCCTTGATGTTGTTTTCGCTGAATTTGGAACGCGCAGAAGGCATTCCTATCGTGTGCATGATCTTGTAATGAAAACCCTTACCAAATCTCATCGATATAATTTTTCAGGTACTAGTAATGTCCACTTTGCGATGAAGTATCAAGTAAAATCTATAGGTACGCACGCACACGAATGGTTTATGTTCCACGCTGCAGAATATGGCTTCAAGATGTCCAATGCTATGTCATTGGAACATTGGGTGGATGTCTATCGTGGTGATTTAGGAGTTGCTCTTTCTGACACTTATACCACAGATGTTTTCTTCAAGCAATTTGATACTAAATTTGCCAAATTATTTGATGGAGTACGCCACGATAGCGGAGATCCTATTGAATTTGCAAATAAAACTATAGAACACTATAAAAAATTTGGTATCAATCCTCTCTCAAAATATATTATCTTCTCCGATGGTCTCACTCCTGAAAAGGTAGAAACCATTACAAAAGCCTGCAAAGGTAGAATAGGAATTTCATTTGGAATAGGTACTAATTTGACTAATGATGTGGGATTAGTCCCTATGAACATTGTGATGAAACTAACTGAAGTTCTTACTTCTGATAATGTATGGGTGAAGACTGTTAAGCTTTCTGATGAGCCCAAAAAACATACTGGAGACCCCAGAATGATTGAACTTGCTAAGGAAATATTAAGAATTCATTCATAAAAACTAAAAAATTATGAGTATATTAAAAAAAACAAATACAATTGCTTATCTCTGTATGATTATTGGAGTTATTCTCCTTTATTTACAATCTAACAAAGAATACAGATTATTTCAGGAACAATATATACTCATTTTAGGACTTATTTTCTTAGTTATTGGAATTTATATGCTTTCAAAAAAATTATCTTCTAGAGATAAATAAATTAATCTAATCATTTTAAATAATTTAAAACCAAAATTTTATGTCAGTATTAAAAATTGGAATCAACGGATTTGGACGTATTGGACGTCTTGCTTTTAGGGCTATTTCAAAACGTGCCAATGTAGAAGTCGTAGGTATTAATGACTTACAAGAGGTAGATTATATCGCCTACTTACTAAAATATGACTCTGTTCACGGTACTTTTCCTCTAGACGTAAAAGCTGAAAATGGAAACCTTGTAGTAGATGGAAAAACTATTCGTATTACAGCAGAAAAAGATCCTAATAACCTTAAGTGGAATGAAATAGGAGTAGATGTAGTACTTGAATGTACAGGACTCTTCACTACTCTAGAAAAGGCACAAGCTCACCTTAATGCTGGAGCTAAAAAAGTAGTTATTTCAGCTCCTTCCGCAGATGCTCCTATGTTCGTTATGGGAGTAAATCATAAGAGTGTAAAACCCACTGATAACATTGTTTCTAATGCTTCTTGTACTACCAACTGCTTGGCTCCTATCGCTAAAGTAATTAATGACAATTTCGGTATCGAAGAAGCCCTTATGACTACTGTGCACGCTACTACCGCTACTCAGCTTACTGTAGATGGACCTTCCAAAAAAGACTGGAGAGGAGGACGCTCTGCTCTCATTAATATTATCCCTTCTTCCACAGGTGCAGCTAAAGCTGTAGGTAAAGTAATTCCTGAACTTAATGGAAAACTTACAGGTATGGCTTTCCGTGTACCTACTGCCGATGTTTCCGTTGTTGATTTAACTGTAAAAACTAAGAAAGCTACTTCTCTTAAAGAAATTAACGAAGCTATGAAAAAAGCCTCTGAAGGAGAACTTAAGAATATTTTGGCTTATACAGAAGAACTCGTTGTTTCTCAAGATTTTGTTGGCTGCACCAATACTTCTATCTATGATGCAAAAGCTGGTATTGAGCTTAATGAACACTTCTTCAAAGTAGTGTCTTGGTATGATAATGAAGCTGGTTATTCAAATAAATTAGTTGATTTAGCACAACACGTAGCTAGCCTTTAATCCAAATATAGTTACGATTATTTGCTAAAGACGTGTGTTTTTCTAGAAAACACACGTCTTTTTAGCAAAAAAAAACACATTTTCTCAGTAATTATAACTGATATTTTTAGTTATATTTTTCACATAAATATTTTCTTAACTTAACCCCTTAAAATATGATTTTAATAGTAGATAGTGGTGCTACCAAAGCCGATTGGACTGCACTTAATGAGAAAGGATTAAAAGAATTTGGAACTCAAACTCTTGGACTTAATCCTGAAGTACTTACCGAAGAAATCGTAATGGAACGCCTCACCACAAACGAACAACTGAATGAGAATAGAAAAAAAGCTAAACATATTTATTTCTATGGTGCAGGTTGTGGAACAGAGCGTCTTCGTACTTTTTTACATACTATTCTACAACGTTTTTTCTCAAATGCTACCATTGTTGTGAAAGAAGACACATATGCTGCGGTATATGCTACTACAAGTGAAGGAGAAAAGGCCATCGTTGGTATCCTTGGTACAGGAGCAAACTGTTCTTACTGGGATGGAAAAGAACTGCATCAAGCTGTTGATTCTCTAGGATATTCTTTGATGGATGAGTGTAGTGGGAACTTCTTTGGGAAAAGACTTATTGTTGATTATTTCTTTAAAATTATGCCCGAAGAATTACGCCACAAGTTTGAACATGAGTATGAACTTAATTCTGATGTCATCAAATCTCATTTATACAAGCTTCCTAACCCCAATAGTTATCTTGCTACTTTTGCTCGCTTTCTAGTAGAGAATAAAGATGAAACCTATTGTAATCAAATTATAAAGGAAGGCGTACAGCTCTTTATTGATCATTGGGTAGTCCAATATGAAGCTCATAAAGAAGTTCCTATTAACTTTGTAGGAAGTATTGCTTTCTACCTACAGGACATTGTAAAGGATGTATTCTCAGCCAATGGGCTCAAGGTAGGAAAAATCCTTAGAAAACCTATTGATGGCTTAGTAGAATACCACCTTATGCACAAACCCAATAAATAATTATTTTTCAAAATTAGTATGAAAGACTATCTCATTGTAGGGTTTGGCTTTGCTGGAAGTAGTTTTGCCCATTTATTAGAAAAGAATCAAAAGAGCTTTGTTGTTTTCAATGATAATCCTGCACCTGTTACTACTGTAGCAGGTGCTATGTTTAATCCTATCATACTCAAGCGTTTTACAGCTGTATGGAAGGCTCAGGAACAAATGCATTTATTAGTTCCTTTTTTTAGTGAAATAGAGAAAAAACTAGCCACTCCACTACTTCATAAAGTACGTGTTTTTAGGAAATTTACCTCTGTAGAAGAGAAAAATAATTGGTTTGTAGTATCCGATAAACCAATTCTTTCAGAATATTTATCTACAGAAATTATTAATGAACTCAGCCCTTGTATTTCTACTCCTTTTGGTCTAGGAGAAGTGTTGCACACAGGTATGATAAACACTCGTAACCTGATCCCTACTTATCAGAAGAAACTAGAGAAAGAAGGTAAATTTTTTGAAGAAAAATTTGATTATAATACCTTAGAAATCAAGGAAGATTCTATTTGTTACAAAGGAATTTCTGCTAAAAAAATCATCTTTTGTGAAGGATATGGAATGGTGAATAATCCTTTCTTTAATACGTTACCTATGGTAGGAAGTAAAGGTGAGTTACTAAGTTTTGAAGCTGATAATCTGCATTTAGAAGGAGTTATTAAGTCTGATGGCTTTATAGCACCTTTAGGAGGAAATCACTTCAAAATAGGTACCACCTATGATAATGATGATAAAGACCCTTCTCCTACTTCCCTAGGAAGAGAAATACTCATTGAAAAACTAGAACGGCTCATCTCGTGTCCTTATCACATCACAGACCAGGTGGCTGGAATCCGACCTACTATCAGGGATAGACGTCCTCTGGTAGGGGTTCATCCTATTTACAAGCAATTATTTATTCTTAATGGATTAGGAACTCACGGGGCTTTATTGGCTCCTTTTACGGCTACTTCCTTATTTAATTTTATAGAAAAGGGTGAAGCTATTGACAAAGAAATGAATATCAATCGTTTTCTAGGAAAGAAGTAATAAAACAAAAAATATTCGTAGGAAAAGTTCCTCAACAAGTGCTTGATAAATTGAATTTTTAAGGATATAGCTTTATGAAAAAAGAAAAAGGGTTCTTGGATGTAAATATTATTAAAAGATTTCCATCACAATTTCCTGAAATAAGTTTTTTAGGATATGTATCAAATTTAGTAAATGTTGAGAAATTTATAGCTACAGCAGGAGTCCTAGCTCCTCCTTTAATAGAGGAGGATGGAGGGGTATATTTAAAAGAACATTATTCCTTAATACAGAAATACAATCTGTATGAACGTTTTAATTACAATATTAAAGAAATTGAACGTTATACTAATTTAATAAGCTTATGGGATTTTTATACTTTGGCATATGATAAATCTGTAGAAGATGAATATCTCTTTTATAAGTTCGTTGAAACAATAAGAAATTTCTGGGAAATGTATTTACATTTTATATATCCTAATAAGAAATTTGAAATAGAAATCTCAGAAAAAGGATTTTTCGAAGAGGATAATCTTTGTATGACCTTTTCTCAACAAATAAAAAACTAATATTTCAGATATACTTTTAAGATTCCAACAGCTTACTAAACAATGAAAAACAAAAAACTAATTATAGAGTCTTGAGCTACAAGCTTGCACTAGCAGAAGAAATTTTTTTAAATAGAATTAACCATAAAAAGTCTAAATAATGAAACTATATAAAATTGTATTCTTATTTTGGATTTACAATATTTTTGCGATATTTCAGTTCTCTTGGATGGCTGGAGTCTGGTTTGATACAGAAAATCTGATGCAACGAGCGGATTATGAAATATACAAACCTCCTCTATGGCAATATCAATTGTATTATATATTATTTGGAGTATATGTAGTAATTTGTTCTTTGTTACTATACCATTGGCTGAAAAAGATTAGAAATTCTAAAGGAACAATAATTGTTTGGATATTACATATTATATGGGTATTATTTTTTATATTAGGCTGGATGATTGCTATTTAAAAAATATTTTTTTATTACAAAGTTTTTGATTTTTAGCTTTTTATCTCATTTATAAATTAAGCCCTATTTTAAATTAACACTATAAAAGCTGGATGTGTAAAAAATAAAAATATGTTATCAGATCTGATAAAGAAATACAAATTAGATAATATCTCAGCAAACTACATTTCTTCCCAAAGGAGTGCTATACGCCTATATCGAAATAAAGTAGTAGAAATAATATTTTCTGGAGAGAATATCGATTCTTTTGATGATTTTTTACCTTTTGTGGATACTCTGAAAGAAATAACTTTTTATAAGTGTAATTTATCGGATTTAAGTGAGTTAAAACGATTTGAACAACTTAGAGACTTAACCTTAGAATGTTGCTCTTTCTCCCATATGGATGTATTTAATAACTTTCCTGATTTCCCAGCTTTAAAGACTTTAGAGATTACAAAAAATAAGAAGATAACCAATTTGAATATTAGTAGTAATTCAATTAAAATATTAAACATCTCGGATACTTCAATAACGAATTTAGCAAATGTAAATATTCCCAGTTTAAAAGAATTACGCACAACAAATAATTACATTAAGTTTATAGATAAATCTTTTCCTAAATTAGAGAATTTATATGTAGATTTTAAAAATTTTGATTTTTATTCCTTAAAAAATACTCCAAATGTGCGGAAATTGCACGGCTATAATGCTGATACAAATCAAAAATTAGAAGGATTAGAAAATTGTAGGAAACTAAAACATTTAGATTTATATGATTCTCCATTTACTAATTTTCTTCCTTTTAAAAAATTAAAATCTCTTGAGTTTTTAGATGTCCAAGAAAATAAAATAGAGAGTTTAATGGGATTAGAACACCTACCTCATTTGAAAAAACTGTATATGTTCTATAATCCTATTAAAGAAATAAGTGATATAACTCCGATTAAAAATTTGCAAGTAATAGCTATAGAAAAACATAAAATATTAAAAATCATAGATGATTTGAATTTTTTGGGTATTAAATACATAACATTAGGCGAAGGATGATTAAGACTCAAGCTATCAGCTCGCACCAATGGAGGAATTTGCTGAACAAATGACATAAGAAGCTCTAAAAAATAGGAATTCTACAATAAATAAATAGCGAGAAGATTTATAAAAAATGAAAGATATTACAATAGAAAATTTTTTAAAAAATCTAAAGAATACATTAGACACTTCACAAGTAGAAGTTATAGATCTGTGGGAAGCTGATACTTGTGCTATAGGTATTAAGAAAAAGAATAAATTGATATACATATCTACTTATAATTATTTTGAAAATGAGCATATTAGATATGATTTTGATTTTGAAATAATCAATAAAAATAAATTAGAAGTAATAAAAGAAAGAAGAGGTGTAACTGAAAAAGAATTACTAGATGAAATAAATATTTTTTTAGATTTAAAAGGTGATACTTCATTGCTTAAAAGTTAAATCTATCTAAGTTATAAATTAAAAATAGAAAAGGTAACTCCAAGAAATAAGAGTTACCTTTTCATAAATCAATTAATCTTTAAAACTTAAATGAAAATGAGAATAGTAAATTTTGGTATGTTCTTTCAAATTTTGCAGAGCTTGTCAAGACACTTTCATAGAATTGTGGCTGGTGATCTTGTTTCGCTATATCATAAGAAAGGTCAAAGCGCATTCCTTTAAAAGCTATCCCTGTTCCTGTAGAAAATCCATTCAAATTACCAATATATTTTTCATCACCTTTGTAAGGACTCTGCTGATAACGATAACCACCTCGTAAAAATAAATTCAGCTTATTATTTACCAGAAAACGGTATTCGGCTCCGAAACGTAAGGTAGAAGTATCTCCTAAAGTCTGTTGAATAATACTATTTTCTGATTTCAAATTATCTGAGCTATAATGGATTTTACCATAACCTTTGTACATATAGTCTCCACTGAGGATTAGACTCTTATTCCATACCCAGCTAGCTCCTACTGTCCAAGAGGCTGGTGTACGAAAACGATACCTATCATAAACAGCTACTACATTAGGATTTGCCCAAAAATCTCCATTGGATTCCGTAGTAACTCTTAGTGACTGAGTGGTTTCGTCTTGTAAATTATACCAAGTTGGAGAAGTATAACTAAGCCCTATACGTACTCCCTCGGCTATTTTTGCTATAGCACCTAGCTGTAAAGAAAAACCACTTCCAGTTGTCTTAAGTTCATTTTGAAAATAAGCTGACCGAACCCCTGAAGCTGTATTATTCAGATAATTTTCCCTATGCCTTGTAACTTCTCTGTAATCCACATTATGACTATTAAGATTAATCCCAAAAGAAAAAATATCATACCTTGCAGCAAAGTTAAAGTTATATCTATTTACTCCACCTTCTGTATAACGCTCGATATTCTGAAAGGTAGTGCCTGATACATTACTCACATAAGTTGTTTCATTCTTCACAGCATTTGCTTCAGCATCTGTCATGGAAGGTTCAATGGCTGTTTTCCCACTCTGAGGTTTTATAAGCCCTGCAGTATATCCAAGTAAGGCATTTCGTAATTTAAAAGGACTAAATCTAACTGCTTGACCATAAGCACTATAAAGATTATCTAGTCGCCATCTTCGTGAAGGTCTCTTATCTGCTCCATACTCTACCAACATTAAGTTTTCTTGTTCTATTCCACTAGCATAATACTGAAAATAATCTCCTAAATTCTTATTTGACGGTCCACTATAATGTATATCTTGTGGAGTAAAATTATGTGTTTGCTGATAGTTGAACCCAAAAGCAATATTCTTCCATCCTTCATTACCTATGGGAACAGGCACGGCTATTCCAAATTGACTAAAAGAAAAATCAGAAGAATTAATGGTTCTAGTTCCTGCATTCTTTGTGTTATTATTAGCGATAGTTACACTAATTTCTCCTCCTGCAAAAATAGTACTTCCAGCAGGATTTATAGATATAGCCGAAAGGTCTCCTCCTAAAGAGGTAAAAGCTCCACTCATTGCTTTGAATCGAGCTGTGCCATCAAGCTCTTCCATTGAATATCGCAATCCATCTGTAAGATTTTGAGCAGAAAGTATGCCACCCACTAAGCAAAATCCAATTAGTATTATCTTTTTTTTCATTTTTTCTATCTATAGTTAATAATTAAAAATTCTTTCCTGTTCCCTGAAAACCTCCATTATTTCTATTCTCCCCTCCATAGTTGTTATTCTCTTGATAAGAACGAGAACTATTATCATAGTTATTATTGTAATTATTATAATTTCTTGAAGAATCATAGGTGCGATTGGTATTCTCGTGATAAGAACGAGAAGAGGAATCATAGGAATTATTATAGTTTCCATAAGAACGAGAAGAGCCTCTTTGGTAATTATAATCCTCATAACGGCTACTATCTCCTCTACGACCATTGGTAGGAGAATACCTACGAGAGGTATTTCCGTAAGGATCACTGTAGTAATAGTAATTATTTTCACGATTATAGTGATACCTAGGATAATTATAGTAATAAGGAGAATAATAGTAAGGTGAATAATAACCATAGTAAGGATAGTAATAACTATCATAATAACGCCAGCTCCAATAAGGGTCATAAGATCCTACAGAGATTCCCCAACCCCAGCCACTACGAGGATAATAATAAGATGAAGAATAATAACCTCCCCAAGCTCCTGAACCCCAATAATAAGGAGAATTATAATAAGGATATCCCCAGCCTCCATAATTATTATATACATTTACAGAGGTTGGTCGAGCATTCTCTCCCCAACTACCATAGGTATTATAAGAACCTCTATTTTGTTCAGCAGGAGTTCGGTAACTATCTATATTAGTAAGTGGCGTGTAAGCTGGGGCTGGACGTTCTGCTTCTTGCTGAAAATCACGATAGCCTGCTATCTTCTGGTTTAGCCGTTCTCTATAGGTCTCTGGAGAGTGATTAACAATATCTTCTGATGATTCATAATACCTAGGACGAGGTGTTTCATCTCCATAAATACCATCATCATACACCATTCCTGGATAAACCCCACAAGAGGTAAAGCCTATAAGTAACACAAATGTACCTATAGCATAACGAATAATTGTTGTTCTTTTCATTTTCATTTTTTTATTATTGATTATCAAGTATATTTCATTTTTTTATAAATAAAAAAATCTCCTAATATTTGGTTAGTAATTTTTATGAGTAAAAATAGATAATTCTATTTGGTAACTTTTGAAATTAATTCGTACTTTTGCACAAATGTACAATTTTTGTGCCAAAGATTTTAGTATGAGTAAAAATTTAACATCAAGAGCAGAAGATTATTCCAAATGGTATAATGAATTAGTAGTAAAAGCAGGGCTTGCAGAGAATTCAGGTGTACGTGGCTGTATGGTCATCAAGCCTTATGGATACGCCATTTGGGAAAAAATGAAAGATATTTTAGACAAAATGTTCAAGGAAACGGGGCATCAGAATGCTTATTTTCCTATTTTTGTTCCCAAAAGCTATTTTGAAGCTGAAGAAAAGAATGCTGAAGGTTTTGCTAAAGAATGTGCCGTAGTTACCCATTATCGCCTTAAAGCTGATCCTTCACAAAAAGGAAAGCTAATTGTAGATCCTGAAGCAAAACTAGAGGAAGAACTCATTGTACGCCCTACCAGTGAGGCAATTATCTGGAATACCTATAAAAACTGGATACAATCCTACCGAGACCTTCCTATCCTTATCAACCAATGGGCAAATGTTGTACGTTGGGAGATGCGCACACGCTTATTCTTACGTACTGCAGAATTTTTATGGCAAGAAGGACATACTGCACACGCTACCCGAGAAGAAGCATTAGAAGAAGCTCAAAAAATGAACGATGTTTATGCCTCCTTTGTAGAAAACTATATGGCTGTGCCTGTGGTACGAGGTAAAAAAACAGAAACAGAACGTTTTGCAGGAGCTGATGATACCTATTGTATAGAAGCACTTATGCAGGACGGGAAAGCCCTACAGGCGGGTACATCCCACTTCTTAGGACAAAATTTTGCTAAAGCCTTTGAGGTAAAATTTGCTAACAAAGAAGGTGTATTAGACTATGTATGGGCAAGCTCTTGGGGAGTTTCCACCCGACTAATGGGAGCTTTAATAATGAGTCATAGTGATGACAACGGGCTGGTTCTTCCTCCCCTACTAGCTCCTATACAGGTGGTCATTGTACCTATTTACAAAGGAGAAGAACAACTACAAGCTATTCGTGAAAGAATAACTCCACTTATACAGGAGTTAAAAGAACGTAATATTTCTGTAAAATTTGATGATGATGACACACAAAAACCAGGGTTTAAGTTCCACGAATACGAACTCAAAGGAGTGCCAGTGCGTTTGGCTATAGGTCAACGTGATTTGGAAAATAACACCTATGAAGTAGCTCGCCGTGATACCCTTACGAAAGAAAGTGTTTCTAGAGAAAATATTATAACTCACATAGAGCAACTACTCACTGATATTCAGAATAATATCTATCAAAAAGCCCTAACTTATCGTGATACACATATCACTGAAGTGAATTCCTACGAAGAATTCAAAGAAATCCTAGAAAACAAAGGAGGTTTCATCGCTGCTCATTGGGACGGAACTCCCGAAACAGAAGCCAAGATCAAGGAAGAAACTCAAGCGACTATTCGCTGTATCCCTCTTGATAGAAAAGAAGAAACAGGAAAGTGCATCTATTCAGGAAAAGCTTCTCTAGGTCGAGTACTTTTTGCTAAGGCTTATTAATTTCGCTAATTTTCAATGTTTTAGAGGCTATTGGGGTTCAATAGCCTCTATTTTTTCTTGTTTGATTAATCCATATCTCAGAAATTTAATGTATATTTGCACTAAAATACAAAAGTCTTCCTTAATAGAAAAATTATGACAAATGTAACTCGCTTATTTGATATTCCTTATTTTCAACTAGAAAATTATCCTATTGAAAATGCATTAGTTACTAAATATAATAATGAATGGACTCCTATTTCCTCTGAAGAATATATAGAAAAAATCAATACTGTAAGCCGAGCCCTACTATATATAGGGGTAAAACCTAAGGACAAAATAGCGGTTGTCTGTTCTAATAATCGTACTGAATGGCACATCTTGGATATGGCTATTATGCAAATAGGAGCTTATAATGTACCTATATACCCAACTATTCCTAAGGAAGACTACATTTATATATTCAATCACGCTGAGGTATCATATTGTTTTGTATCCGATAAAGATTTATTAGAAAAAGTAAAAGATGTACGTGATGAGGTCATCTCTTTAAAGGAAATTTTTTCTTTTGATACTATAGAAAATGTGCGAAGCTGGAAGGATATTCTTCTACTAGGAGAAAATACAGAAAAACAATCTGAAGTAGATAATATAAAAAAACAAATTTCATCCACTGATATGGCTACTATTATTTATACTTCAGGGACTACAGGAAAGCCTAAAGGTGTAATGCTCTCACACGATAATATTATCAGTGATATAAAAAATTGTGATTCTCGTGTTCCTGTAAAAGCAGGAGATATCTGCCTCAGTTTTTTGCCTGTATGTCACATCTTTGAGAGGATGCTTACTTATTTGTATCAGTATAATGGAATTAGGCTTTATTTTGCTGAATCTTTTGAGAAAATAGCTGTAAATATCAGTGAAGTAAAACCTCGCCTAATTACTGTCGTTCCTCGTGTAGTGGAAAAGGTATATGACAGTATCTACAATAAAGGAATTGCCCTTTCTGGAATTGCTAGAAACCTATTTTTCTGGGCACTAAAATTAGGATACAGATATGAACCTTATGGAAAAAATAGCTGGTGGTATTATCTAAAATTAAAAATAGCTCGTAAGCTTATTTTCTCTAAATGGAAAAAAGCCTTAGGGGGAAATCTGCAAATGATTTGTGGAAGTGCCGCATTACAGCCAAGGCTCGTCAGGGTATTTTCAGCTGCTGGAATTCCTATTTGGGAAGGATATGGGCTAACAGAGACTTCTCCTGTAATTTCTGTAAATTGTAAAAAAGGAAATCTATGGAAAATTGGTACCATTGGCAAGCCTATTGATAATATTGAAGTAAAAATAGCCGATGATGGAGAAATTCTTTGTAAAGGAAATAATATAATGCTTGGATATTACAAAAACGAAGAACAAACGAACGAAGCTATTGACAAAGATGGATTCTTCCATACAGGAGATATAGGATACTTAGATGACGATGGATTTCTCACTATTACTGACCGCAAAAAAGAAATGTTCAAAACTTCAGGAGGAAAATATATAGCTCCTCAATATATTGAAAATAAATTAAAACAATCTAGATTCATTGAGCAGGCAATGGTCGTGGGAGATGGGGAAAAAATGCCTGGAGCATTCATTCAAATTAACTTTACTTTTGTGAGGGAATGGCTCAAACGACACGGTGAGACTCAGATTTTCACTGATATAGAACTCACAAAAGACCAACGGGTTCGTGAGCGTATTGGTAAAGAAATTGAACGTATCAATAAGAGATTGGGTAAATGGGAACAAGTAAAAGTATTTGAACTGACTCCTGATGAATGGAGTATAGACGCTGGACATCTGACGCCTACACTCAAGCTCAAACGCAGAATTATACTTGAAAAATACAAAGATATATATAACAAATTTTACAATAAAGAATCTTAATTATATAATATATGCTCTATCGTTTTAGAATTATTTTGGATGTGGATACTGATGTATTCCGTGATATTGAGGTTGAGAGTAATATCAATCTGGAGGATTTTCATAAATGTATCTCAAAGTCTTTCGGCTTTAATGGGGAAGAGATGGCATCTTTCTACAAAAGTGATGAAGACTGGAATCAAGGAGAAGAATTTAGCCTATTTGATACTGAAGGAGATACCCCTGTAATGGCAGATACTATCCTAGAATCTGTGATAGATGAAGATAATAGACATCTGTTATATGTATATGATTTCTATAATATGTGGACTTTCTTTGTTGAGCTTAAGGAAATTGGAAAACCTCAAGAAGGAGTCACTTATCCTAATATATTAGTAAAACACGGTTTTGTTCCAGAGGAAGCTCCTGAGAAGAATTTTATTGCAGAAGATTTTGATGAATTTGACTCCGAATTCAATGATTTTGAGTTTGATCAAGATGAATTCGACGAATATCACGGCTATAATGAAGAAGAATACTAATCCTCTGCACTTATTCTTATGATAGGTATTTTTTTTATTTTACTGATTGTTACTATAGGGATCAGTATGTACGGGTTCAATAATCCTTCTTTTTTTGAACGTTATATGTTCAATATAAGAGCTGTACAGGGGGGAGATTATATACGTCTTATTTCTTCAGGATTCCTACACGCAAGTTGGGAGCATCTTATCTTTAATATGATTTCCTTGTATTTTTTTCAGGATTTGATTATTTATAGCTTAGGAATTTTTATTTTCCTACTTATATACTTAGGTTCAATTATTGTAGGAAACCTCTTCAGTTTTTATATTTACAGACATCAACCTTATTACTCTGCCATTGGAGCATCTGGAGGAGTCTCTGGGATTATTTTTGCTTGTATTGCAATAGAGCCCAACCTAAGAGTAAATTTCATCCCAGGTTGGCTCTTTGGTACTATTTATTTTGGATATTCTGTTTATAGAATGCTTAATCCTCGTGTGGGAGATAATGTAGGTCATGCAGCTCACTTAGGAGGAGCTATTTTCGGACTTATCATTATCATTATTTCAGCACCTTCTGTAGTATTTCAGCACGCTATATATTTGGGAATTATGGGATTACCCCTTGCCTATATGGGCTATAAGTTATTAGCAAAATAATTTATCTTAATTCCAAAAGAGCTACATTCTCAATATGATATGTTTGAGGAAACATATCTACAGGACGTATTTTACTAACTTTATATAAGGGTTCCAAGAGCGCAAGATCTCTAGCTTGAGTTGCACTATTACAACTTACATATACTATTTTTTTAGGAGCTATTCTGAGAATTTGAGCTACTACATCCTTATGCATTCCATCACGAGGAGGATCTGTAATAATCACATCTGGAGTTCCATTCTCCTGAATAAATTGTTCATTAAATACAGTTTTCATATCTCCTACAAAGAAATCTACATTATGAATTTGATTATTACGTGCATTTTCCTTAGCATCTGCAATAGCTTCAGGAACTGCCTCTACCCCTACTACTTTTCTGGCTTTTTTGGCTACAAATTGAGCTATTGTTCCTGTTCCTGTATATAAATCATATACAAGCTCCTTGCCTGTAAGTCCTGCAAAATCTCTAGTTATTTTATAAAGCTCATAAGCCTGAGTAGAGTTGGTCTGGAAGAAAGATTTAGCATTAATTTTAAATCTAAGTCCCTCCATTTCTTCATAAATGTACTCTCTACCGTAATAACAAATCACCTCTTGATCATAAATAGTATCATTTGGTTTGTTATTAATAATGTATTGAAGAGAGGTAAGCATAGGAAATTGTTCCAACAAATAATTTAATAGAGTTTCCCTATGTTCCTTATGCTCCTCTAAAAACTGAATAACAAGCATTATTTCTCCTACAGAAGTAATACGAATCATCATTGTACGTAACCACCCTGAATGACTACGTGGATTATAAAAAGAGTATCCTTTCGCTAAGGAAAATTCTTTGATAGCTGTACGAATTGCATTAGAAGGATCTTCCTGTAAGTAACATTTATGAATATCCAAAACCTTATCCCAAGCCCCCGCAATATGAAATCCAAGACCATTACGGTTACTTATTTCCTCTTTAGAATTTATTTCCTTTGGAGTAAGCCATCGAGATTCATTAAAGGAAAATTCTATCTTATTTCGATAGAAATATTTTTTTTCACTCCCTAGAATAGGTAATACTTCTTCTGGGGTAATACCTCCCAAACGTTTTAGATTATTTTCTACCTCTTTTTGTTTATAAAAAAGTTGACTTGAGTAGTTCATATTTTGCCATTGACAACCACCACAATAAGCAAAGTGCTCACATACAGGCAATTCCCTCAGAGAAGATTGCTGATGAAACTTCACTACTGTTCCTTCATAGAAAGCCTTTTTCCTTTTAGTAACCTGTATATCTACTATATCTTCAGGAACTGCATTTTCTATGAAAATAACTCGTCCATCAGGTGCGTGAGCTATACTTTTACCTTTAGCTCCAGCATCGGTTACAGTAACATTTTCTATTATATAAACACTCTTATTTTTCTTCATATTTTTAAACGACAAAAAGCTACCTTTTTAGGTTAAAGGTAGCTATTTTTTAATTATTATCCTTTATTGAGCAAGGACTACTATTTTATTCTCTTTTTGTTCTACAACTCCTTCTTCTATAAGTAATGTGTATTCTCCTTTAGCCTGTGTAAAGCGTTCCTCTACAAATACTGTTGGAGTGTCACTTTCTTTAAAAGAAAGAATCCCTTTCTCTAGAAGAGAAACAATAGGTGCGTGATTTTCAAGTATCTGAAAAGAACCTTTTGTCCCTGGAAGTGTAACAATACTCACTTTCCCCTTATATAGAATTGCTTCTGGAGTTACTATTTCTAATATCATAAATTACTAGTTTTGTGCTTCAGCAAGCATTTTTTCCCCTGCTTCAATAACCTCTTCAATGGTTCCTTTAAGGTTGAAAGCTGCCTCTGGTAGGTGATCTAGCTCCCCATCAAGAATCATATTAAATCCTCGGATAGTATCCTTAATATCTACAAACACTCCTGGAATACCTGTAAATTGCTCTGCTACATGGAAAGGCTGAGAAAGGAAACGTTGTACCCTACGAGCACGTGCTACAGCAAGCTTGTCCTCTTCAGAAAGCTCTTCCATACCCAAGATAGCAATAATATCTTGTAATTCTTTATAATGTTGTAGTAATTTTTTAACTCTTTGAGCACATTCATAGTGTTCTTTTCCTAGAATTTCAGGAGTAAGAATACGAGAAGTAGAATCCAGAGGGTCAACAGCTGGATAAATACCCAACTCTGCTATCTTACGAGAAAGTACTGTAGTTGCATCGAGGTGAGCAAAAGTAGTTGCTGGTGCTGGGTCGGTAAGGTCATCGGCAGGTACGTATACCGCTTGTACAGATGTAATAGAACCTTTCTTAGTGGAAGTAATTCGCTCTTGCATAGCTCCCATCTCAGTAGCCAAAGTAGGTTGATATCCTACAGCAGAAGGCATACGTCCTAAAAGAGCTGATACCTCAGAACCTGCTTGAGTAAAACGGAAGATATTATCCACGAAGAAGAGTACATCTTTGCCTTCGCCATCTCCTGCTCCATCACGGAAATATTCTGCTACAGTAAGCCCTGAGAGCGCTACACGAGCACGAGCTCCAGGAGGTTCATTCATCTGACCAAATACGAATGTAGCCTTAGATTCTTTCAATGCATTTTTATCTACTTTGCTCAAATCCCAGCCTCCTTCTTCCATTGAGTGCATAAACTCATCTCCATACTTAATAATACCAGACTCAAGCATCTCACGTAGTAAGTCATTCCCCTCACGAGTACGTTCTCCTACCCCAGCAAATACAGAAAGTCCTCCGTGCCCTTTTGCAATGTTATTAATGAGCTCTTGGATAAGTACTGTCTTTCCTACTCCAGCACCTCCAAAAAGACCAATTTTTCCTCCTTTTGCATAAGGCTCAATGAGGTCAATTACTTTAATTCCCGTGAAAAGTACTTCTGTTACAGTAGATAAATCTTCAAACTTAGGAGCTTGACGGTGAATAGGAAGTCCATTTTGTCCATCCTTAGGAAGATTTCCTAATCCATCTATCCCATCTCCTATTACATTGAACAAACGTCCGAAAACCTCTTGACCAATAGGCATTTGTATAGGTCTTCCTGTTGCAATCACTTCCATTCCTCGGCTAAGTCCTTCTGTAGCATCCATTGAGATAGCACGAACAGTGTCTTCTCCAATATGAGATTGCACCTCCAAAATTAAGGTATGCCCATCCTTATTTGTAATTTCTAATGAATCATAAATTTTAGGCATTTCCTTTTCTGAAGGAAACATAACATCCACCACAGGACCAATTACCTGTGCTATTTTACCTTTGTATTGAGCCATATTTTTTATTTAAAATGACATTAAATTTTGACGGCAAAGATATTCATTTTCTTTGAATTCACCAAAAATATTCCTCCCTATTTTTAAATAATCTTTATTGCAAACTGTATTTATATGAAAATCAATTAAGTGTATAATATACACAAAAAAAACTTGCACAGATAAAAAAAAAGAAGTACTTTTGCGCCCGTTAATAATTTGAGGTCGAGAACCTCTTAAAATGTCTTATATTTATGCCTGTAAAAATTAGATTACAAAGACACGGAAAAAAAGGGAAACCTTTTTATTGGGTAGTAGCTGCTGACGTACGCGCTCCTCGTGATGGTAAGTTCCTTGAAAAATTAGGTACTTATAACCCTACTAGTAATCCTGCTCAAATAGAGCTAGATATTGATGGAGCTATTAAGTGGCTTCAGTTTGGTGCCCAGCCTACTGAAACAGCTCGTCGTATCCTTTCTTATAAAGGAGTACTATTAAAGTATCATCTACAAGGAGGAGTAAAAAAAGGAGCTCTTACTCAAGAACAAGCTGATGCTAAATTTGCGGCTTGGTTAGCTGAAAAAGAACAAAAAATTAATGCTAAGAAAGAAGCCCTACAAAAAGGAAAAGCTACTGCTAAGCAAGAAAGTGTAAAAGCTGAGCAAGCTTACAATCAGAAAAGAAAAGAAGCTATTGTAGCTAAAGCACAAGCTACAGAGTCTCCAGCTGAAGCTTCAGGAGAGGCTAATGAAACAGAAGCTTAATGAGGAAAGAGGATTGCTTCTTTGTAGGAACAATTATCTCCAAATTTAGTTTTAAAGGAGAGCTCCTTGTCAAGCCTGACACGGATGACATTTCTCTGTTTGAAAATATGGAATCAGTTTTTGTCGAATTAGGCAAGGAACTGGTTCCTTTTTTCATAGAAAAGTGTAACATTCACAAGTCTAACCTTCTAAGAATCAAGTTTGAAGAAGTAGATACTGAAAAAGATGCAGAGAGCTTACTAAAGCATTCTCTTTATTTACCTCTAACTCTGTTACCTAGATTATCTGGAAATAAATTCTACTATCACGAAGTAATTGGCTTTGAGGTATTTGATGTAAATTATGGTTATATTGGTACAATTAGCGGTATTAATGATGCTTCTTCACAACCTATTTTTGAAATCCACTATCAGGGAAAAGAAATACTTATCCCTCTCCATGATGATTTTCTCAAAGAAGTAAATCGTAAGGAGAAAAAAATTATTGTAGCAACTCCTGATGGGCTTATTGACCTCTACTTAGAACTATAAATTCCTAATGAAGAAATTCCATTTTTCCATTATAAGTTGTCTTATATTTTTTCTAATAGCTTGTAATACTACAAAGAAAAGCTATTCAAATACTACAAAAAATGAAAAATTAGTAACCATTGCTTCCTACTATCATCAGAAGTTCAATGGGCGGAAAACTGCAAGTGGAGAACTTTTCAGTAATAATAAGCTTACTGCTGCTCATCGTACATATCCTTTTGGCACCTTACTGAAAGTGACTAATGTTATAAATGGAAAATCTGTTATAGTTAAGGTTAATGACAGAGGTCCTTTTGTAAAAGGAAAAGGATTAGACCTATCCAGAAAAGCTTTTATGGAAATCACTGATAATACTAACAAAGGTAACTTAGAGGTAACTATTGAAGTTATAAAATAAATGAATTCTTTGTTATTCTCTATCACTTCAATTCTCATTAAGAAAAATATTATTGTAGCCTGTTCTGTTACCTCATTAGCAATAAGTACTCTATACATATCAAAACTTTCTATAGTATTCCCTCCATTATTCTGTCTTTTTGGAGGTACAGTTCTATCTTACTCTTTGGCAAAAAATAGAAAACTAAATATTTTTTCATCATTACACCTATGTTGCCTGTTATTTGTTGTTTATGGCCTTTTCAAATTATCTTCTTGGGGGCAACTAATTATTCTATCTTCAGGATTTCTCACTTATACTTATGTATTTCCTTTTGCAAGAAAGAATCTGCGTAGTATTCCTTTTATCAAAATTGGAATTGTATCTATTTGTTGGGTAATGGGGACTGTTTTTCTTCCTCTTTCTATATATGATTTTAGTTTTCCTTTTGATATTCAACTAATTTCTCTACAATATTTTCTATGGATATGTGTACTTATTCTACCATTTGATATTCGTGATAAAGCCTCTGACACCATTTTTTTAAGAACAATTCCTAATACTTTGGGAGTTAAAAAAACCAAATTGGTAGGCATCATAGCTATGTTTTTATTTATTTTTATTGCTTTTTTTTATTCTAATATTCATCTGTTTTGGATACAAAGTATTATTGCTCTAATTACTATTTTATTTTTAATTTTTGCTAAGGAGAAACAATCTCCTTTTTACAGTGCTCTTTTCGTAGAATCTACTCCTATTATTTATCTAATTTTATTATACTTGTTTTATTAATAAAATAATTTGAAAATAATAATATTATTTCATAACTTTGTAGCAAATAATCTAGTAAAAAATGGAACAAAATCAACAAAAGAAAAATTATCTACTCCCTATTGTAATGATGTTTGCACTATTCTTTATGATAGCTTTCGTTACCAACTTACAGAGTCCTATGGGAGTAATCGTAAAGAGTCAATTTGGAGCCAGTAACTTTCAGGCACAACTCGGAACATTAGCCAACTTTATAGCGTATGCTTTTATGGGAATCCCTGCTGGACAGATGCTACAACGAATAGGTTACAAGAAAACCGCTCTGACCGCTGTAACAGTAGGATTTGTAGGGGTGTGTATCATTTTCCTATCGGGAGCTATGGAGAGTTTTGCCATATATCTCACAGGTGCGTTTGTAGCAGGTTTTTCTATGTGTATGCTCAATGTTGTAGTGAATCCTATGCTTAACACCTTGGGAGGGGAAGGCAAAAGAGGTAATCAATTGTTACAGTTTGGAGGTGCCCTTAACTCAATGGGAGGTACCATTGTACCTGTTTTTGTAGGGTATTTAATAGGAGAAAATATAGAGAAAGCCTCTATAGACAAAGCTAATCCAGCCCTATACTTAGCGATGGGAACTTTTGCGGTAGTTTTTATAGTACTTTCTCTTATGCAAATCCCTGAACCTCATATTGTAAAAAAATTAGAAGATAACAAAGAGGATTCTCATAGCGCTCTGTCCTTCAGACACTTTGTCTTTGGAATTATTGCTATTTTTGTGTATGTAGGAGTAGAAGTAGGTATTCCTGGGATAGAAAACTATTTTATGACTACAAAAGTAGAAAAAGGAGGTTTGGGAATTAATGCTACTATAGCAGGTTCTGTAGTGGGTACTTATTGGTTTTTGATGTTCATTGGTAGATTTGTAGGAGGGGCTTTAGGAGCTAAATTCTCCAGCAAGGCAATGCTCTCTTTTGTGGCTTCATTAGGGTTATTTTTTGTGCTCTTAGCCATATTTCTTCCAACAGATTTATTGATAAATATGCCTGTTTTTAACAAAGATATCTCCTTTGGATTGGCACAGGTACCTATTAGTGTTATGTTCCTGACCCTTTGTGGACTTTGTACTTCAGTGATGTGGGGTGGCATCTTTAACTTAGCCACAGAAGGTTTAGGCAAATATACCGCAGCTGCTTCGGGTATTTTTATGGTTATGGTATGTGGAGGAGGTATTCTCTCCACCCTTCAGAGCTATATAGCCGATATTTTTGGCTATATACAAAGCTATTGGGTAGTTATCCTAGGTTTAGTTTATATTCTATATTATGCGCTCATAGGTAGTAAGAATGTAAATACAGATATTAATGTATCCTAAAAAATATCATATCAGTTGGTGTCCTATTTGTAATCAAGGATGGGTGAATATTGTGAAAGATTACACAACAAAGGAATTTTATTTCTGCTGTGAAGAATGTGAAAGTGAATGGAACATACTAGAAATCATCAGCCCTTCTAATGTTTTACCTTTCAATTCTCTTCATCGATATGAATACCCAACAGAGGAAGAGGTTATAAATCTACTCTCTAAAATACCTACTCTTTAATAACATACAAAATAAATGAAAACACGTATTACTGAATTATTTGGTATAGAATATCCTATCATTCAAGGAGGAATGATTTGGGCGAGTCAGTGGCAATTAGTAACAGCTGTAAGTAATGCAGGAGGTTTAGGCTTACTCGGATCAGGATCGATGAATTCTGAGGAATTGCGTGCTCAAATACAACAATGCAAGAAGCATACTACAAAACCCTTTGGGGTGAATGTACCTATTATGTATGAAAATAGTGCTCGTACAATAGAAGTAATCATAGAAGAAAAGGTGCCTATTGTATTCACCTCTGCAGGTAATCCAGCTACCTATACAGAAATTTTGAAAAAGGAAGGCATAAAGGTAGCACATGTGGTTAGCAGTAGTAAGTTTGCTCTAAAAGCAGAAATTGCAGGTGTAGATGCTGTAGTGGCTGAAGGTTTTGAGGCTGGAGGGCATAATGGTCGAGAAGAAACTACCTCTTTGGTGCTTATCCCTCAAGTATGTAGTGTGGTAAAAATCCCTGTCATCGCAGCAGGAGGAATAGCTACAGGGAAAGCGATGTATGCTACAATGGCACTTGGTGCCGAGGGAATCCAAATGGGAAGCCGATTTATTGCTACAGAAGAAGCTACTGTCCATCCTGCATTCAAGCAGGAAGTTCTAAAAGCCAAAGAAGGAGATACTATTTTGACTTTAAAGGAATTGTCTCCAGTTCGATTACTAAAAAATAAATTCTATGAGCAAATAGATGCTTTTTACAAGAAGCAAAAAGCTACCAGTGAAAATCTTAAAAAATTATTAGGAAAAGGACGAACAAAAATGGGAATGTATGAAGGGAATCTTGACGAGGGCGAATTAGAAATTGGACAAGTAAGTAGCTTGATTTCAGAAATTAAAGATGTCAAAAGTGTCTTTCAAGAAATTATAGATGAATTCTATCAGACAAAATTAAAAATGAATGAATTACAATAAAAACACAATGAAAAGTTAAAAATAATTGTATGTTATAGAAAAATTGTAATTTTACCTTTTATAAACTAAAGTAATTTGTATGGAAAATACTTATGCGGGAATACCTGCTGAAAATGCCACTTATGAAAACTCAAGAGTCGTACTTGTAACTGTTCCCTATGATGGAACTTCTACTTGGGGAAAGGGGGCTGATAAAGGTCCTGAACTATTCTTAGACGCTTCTGAAAATATGGAACTGTATGACATAGAAACTGATTCAGAACCTTACTTACAAGGAGTATATAAAGCAGGAGAAGTTACCGAGAAAAACTCTCCTGAACGAATGGTTGAAGAGGTATATAAAAAAACAAAAGAACTCATAAAGGATAGAAATAAGCTCTTCACACTTATTGGAGGGGAACACTCTGTTTCTATTGGTTCTATACGTGCTGTAGGAGAAGAATATCGTAATCTTACTGTATTACAATTAGATGCGCATACAGACCTTAGACCTGAATTTCACGGATCAAAGAACAATCACGCTTGCGCCGTTTTTGAAGCAAATCAGAAACACAAACTTGTACAAGTAGGTATTCGTTCTATGGATATTGAGGAAAAACAATATCTTCCTTACAAAAGGGTCTTTTTCGCACACAAAATTGCTAAGAATCCTCATTGGATAGAAGATGTTCTGGATAAAGTGTCTGGAGATGTATATATCACTATTGATTTAGATGCATTTGACCCCTCAATAGCTCCATCTACAGGAACTCCTGAACCTGGTGGACTAGAATGGTACCCTACTTTAAAACTATTGAGAAAAGTATTTAAGAAATGTAATGTGGTTGCTTTTGATATTGTGGAACTTATGGATAGTCCCAATGCCAAACCTACTGCTTTTCTGGCTGCAAAACTCTATTACAAGATGCTTGCTTATTACTTCAAATACAAAGGTAAAAGTGACAAAAAGAAGAAATAATTTTTAACATTATTTTTATTACAAACTAATTTATACGACTTTGTTTAGAATAAACACTTACAAAGTCGTATTTTTTCTCTAAAATTCTATTTATTATGTTTTTAGAACGCATTATTGATGATTTTTTTGATAATTATAGTAACTTCCCTAGTGAAAATATTATTTTTGTAACTCCTTTTAGAAGAACTTCTCTTTTTCTGAAGAAAATCTATACTCAAAACATCAATAAAGCCTCTCTCCTACCTGAATTTATCACTTTAGATAATCTTTTAGAGCGTATTTCTGGAATAAAAAAGCTATCTGATATACAAGGTTTATTCGAATTATATAATGTATATAAAGAGAATAATACAGGTGATATAGATGATTTTGATAAGTTTATAGGATGGGGAAAATTATTATGGAAAGATTTCAATGACATTGACTATTATCTTATTGCCGAAAAAGATATTTTTCCATATATGGAGGCTATCAAGGAGGCTGAACATTGGTCTTTAGGGGAAGAGCTTACAGAAATACAACAAAAACACTTAGATTTCTGGCGTAGCTTAGGTACTTATTATACAAAACTAAAAGATAGAATGCTAGAGCTAAAACAAGGCTATCAAGGATTCATAGCCCGTAAAGCTGTAGAAAAAAAAGAAGATTATTTGGAAGAAAATTCTGACAAACTATATCTTTTTGTAGGATTTAATTCACTTACAAAGTCTGAAGGGAACATTATTCAGTACTTTTTAGAAGAAAAAAGGGCTGATATTTACTGGGATATAGAGAATCCTTTCCTAAAAAATGAACATAGCGCTGGTTTTTTTATCAAAAACTATTTAAACCGGTGGAAATATTATTCAAATACCCCAAAAATAACTCCAAAATGGATAAATGAAGATAAAAATAATCCCATTATCAAAATATATGGAACTCCCAAGCATATTAACCAAGTTCATCTACTTACTAATATATTAGAGAAAATTCCTACTAATGAACTAGAAAAAACAGCTATCGTTCTAAGTGATAGTGATATGCTTCTTCCTCTATTGCAAGCTATTGACACTCATAAGCTTCCTATCAATATTACTATGGGATACCCCTTACAACAAACTCCTATACACGATTTATTCTTATCTTTCTTCAAATTATATATCTCTGGAAAATGGTACCATAAAGAAGTAAAATCCTTACTTCTGCAACCATTTTTAAGCAATTTATTCTCTGAGAAGTATAAAAAACAAACTATCACTTTTATTAATGAGCATAATCTGATTTATATCTCAAAGGAGCACCTTAAAAAATATGCGACCGATTCCGATAAAGCTCTTATAGACCTACTTTTTAGTCACTCAGCTAATAGTTCTGTAAAAGATTTGATTGAAAATGTGATAGAACTACTCTTTTACATCAAAGATTTATTAGAAAAAGAAAATGAATTAAACCGGTTAAATCTGGAATATTTATATAATTTCTACGAACTTTTTAATCAAATCCGTTACTTACAAGAAAAATTTGGATTTATCCAAGATCCCAAATCTCTATACTATATATACAATGATTTACTAGCAAAACAAAAACTAAACTTCCGAGGAGAACCTTTGGAGGGATTACAAATAATGGGAATTCTGGAAGCCCAAAATATCCATTTCGAGAACATATTCCTCACTTCCTTAAATGAAGGTATTTTTCCCAAAGGAAAAAGCACTAATTCTATGATTCCTTTCGATGTTAGGAAAAATCTAGAACTTCCAACTTACAAAGAAGAAGATTATGCTTATTCGTATTATTTTTATAGAATTTTAGAGCACTCCAATAAGGCTTTCCTGTTCTATAATACTGATACTACTGATAATTTGAAAGGAAATGAAAAAAGTAGGTTTATTTTACAATTAATTGCTGATTATAATGTAAATCCTACTATATTATCTCCCCAAGTATTAATTTCTGAGAAAAAATCTATTGAAATTTCTAAAAATAATGCAATTATCCAGAAATTAACTAATATTGCTACAGGAGAAGATCCAGTTCATAAGAGAGGGTTTTCTTCTTCTGCTCTTACTAGCTATATCCTGAACCCTATTTCTTTCTATCAACAACAAATATTGGACTTCAGAGATGAAAAAGAAGTGGAAGAAATTATAGAATTACGCACTTTTGGTGATATTATCCATAAAATATTAGAAAAACTCTATACACCTTATATAGGAAAGATACTTTTGCCTGAGAATATAGCAGAAATGAAGGAGAAAGTACATTCTCTTACCGAAGAAACTTTCATATATTATCAAAAAAATAACGATATCACAGGAAAGAATATATTTATCCTAAAAACTATAGAGGAATATATCTATAAATTCCTATCACTAGATGAGAAGAAAGTAAGTAAGGAAAAAGTAGAAATTCTTTATTTAGAAACAAAAATATTAGTAGATATACAATATGAAGAATTCAAGCATCCTTTCCGCTTTAATGGAACTATTGACCGTATAGAAAAGCGAAATAATACGATTCATATTGTTGATTATAAAACAGGAAAAGTGTATCCCAGTCAGGTAACTTTATTGGATGAACAATGGGATTTTTTGATTTCTGATTTTAAATATTCAAAGGCTTTTCAGCTACTTATGTATGCTTATTTGCTAAAAAAATCAGGAATAATTAGTAATGAAAGCATCATTTATGCAGGAAATTATTCTTTTAAAAATCTAAAAAATGATTTCTTATATTTCAAAACAGACAAAAAAGAAATATGTAACATCACAGATGATATTCTTAAGAAATTCGAATCAAAACTTATTGAATTGCTAACCGAAATCTATGATATCACAATCCCTTTTAGAGAAAAAGAATAGGTGAATAATTATTTACATTTGTATTTGTATTTATATATTTTTCCTATATTTGCACCCTCTAAAATATTGTAGCAATGGCTCCTAAAAAGATTGTTTTTTTTATGATAAGCATATTAACTGTACTTCTGTGTCTTTCTTTTTTTAGTCAAGAATATACTGATGAAGAAAATGAAGTCATTCATGGAGTAAAAATAGGAGGTCTCCAAATAAAATACCCCACTCTGAAAGATATTTTTTCTCATCAAGAGCCGATTAAGAATGATAAGGCTATGGCTATTATTCAAGGGAAAGAACCTATTGAAAATATAAAAAAAGATACTCTAAGTTCACTCTCTGTTGCCAGCAATACACATAACTTCATCTTTCCTGAAAATATAAAAGATTTAAGAGATTCCATAGGAAATTTCCTTAAAAAAGGGAATCTTTCTCTTGTAAGTAATGTAGAAGGACAAATATATTACCCTGCTCCTGCTGAGGATTTCGTTAAAAAATTACACGATAAACTAAGCCAACGCAGCTGTAGAATCCTTCACTATGGAGATTCCAAAATAGAGGGAGATCGTATTACAGCCTATCTTAGAAACGGTCTGCAGATACTTTACGGAGGAACAGGTCCTGGGTATTTCCCGATAAAAACACCTTATGGACAACGCAGTATCGTTATACAGACATCTGGTAATTGGTATAGGTATGCTCTTTTCAATGCTGAACAGAGAAAAAATAAAGACCTATTGCCTGATAATCAGTATGGCCTTTATGCCAATGTATGTCGCTTTACCCCTGCACGAGGAGGAGATAACTCTCTCAAAACAGCTTCTTTTACTATTAGTCCTTCTCACTCTTATTATAATAGCTTAAGCCAATATAACGAACTTTCATTACATTATGGAAATTGTACTACACCTACAATTATCACTATATATGAAAATAATGTAGAAATAAAAAAAGATACACTACAAGCAGATGGGAAATATCATCGCTATAAGCTAACTTTTTCAGAAACTCCTAAAAAACTTAAAATACAGTTTTCAGGAACTAAAAGCCCTGATTTTTATGGAGTTACTGTAGGAAGCTCTCAAGGAGTACAAGCTGATAATATACCTACTCGTGGTGACTCTGGATTTCACTTCACTCGATTACAGAACTCCTTTGATGCAATGAGCCAGGAACTTAAGCCTGATATTATCATCTTTCAATTTGGAGGAAACTTAATTCCTTACTTATCTAAAAATAAAGTAGCTTCAAGCGTTAAAAGAATTATAACCAATATGCAGTGGGTTCAAAAAAGAAATCCTAATGCTTTATTCCTATTAATAGGCCCCAGCGATATGCTCCGCAGAAGTACTAAAACCTCCTATGATGTCATCCCTTCTCTTGTGGAAGAAATGAAATCACAAGCTCTTGAGAATGGTTTTGCTTTCTGGAGTATGTATGAAGCAATGGGAGGCAAGAACTCTATGCGGATATGGTACGAAAATAAAATGGGTGCTGGTGATTTAGTTCATTTTTCTGACAAAGGAACAGAACGTATTTCAGAGCTTTTATTTCAAAACCTAGTGGAGGACTTACTCTCAGTACAACCCGTTGAGATGTATAAAAAATAGTTCTTAAAAACTACCAAACCATCCTTCTCGATCAAGGCTTCGGTACTGTATTGCTTCTCCTATGTGGTAATCCTTTATAGCTTCGCTTCCTTCAAGGTCTGCTATGGTACGTGCTACCTTTAGAATACGATCATAAGCTCGTGCTGAAAGGTTTAGCTTTTCCATAGCTTTTTTAAGTATTGCCAACGAAAGTGTATCTATTGTACAATATTTTCTTATTAATTGTGTACTCATTTGAGCATTATAGTGAATATGCTCATAGGAAGAGAATCGCTCCGTCTGTATTTGCCTTGCTTGAATAACTCGCTGACGGATTATTGTGCTACTCTCGGCTCTTTCTTCTTGAGAAAGTTTTTCAAAAGGGACTGGATTTACCTCTATATGAATATCTATCCTATCAAGCAAAGGTCCTGATATCTTCCCTAAATAACGTTGCATCTCCGCAGGAGAACTTACCATAGGTGCATCAGGGTCATTAAAGTAACCACTAGGAGACGGATTCATACTAGCCACCAGCATAAAAGAAGCTGGATAAGTAATGGAGAATTTAGCCCTTGATATAGTAACTTCTCTATCTTCTAATGGCTGACGCATTACCTCTAATACACTACGCTTAAACTCAGGAAGTTCATCTAAGAAAAGAACACCATTATGTGCCAAAGAAATTTCCCCTGGCTGAGGATAGCTACCCCCTCCTACCAAGGCAACATCTGAAATGGTATGATGAGGACTGCGAAAAGGACGCTGGCTGATAAGCCCATTATCTTTTACCCTACCTACTACACTATGAATCTTTGTTGTCTCCAAAGCCTCCTGCAGAGTCATTGGAGGAAGGATTCCTGACAAACGCTTGGCAAGCATTGTTTTTCCTGAACCAGGAGGGCCTATGAGAATAACATTATGACCTCCTGCGGCGGCAATTTCCATACATCGTTTTACAGTCTCCTGTCCTTTTACATCTGCAAAATCATATTCTGGAGTTTCTACGTGCTTGAAAAACTCTTCTCTGGTATTAATCTCCACTCGCTCTAAGGTATCTTCTCCATTAAGGAAATCTATCACCTGTTTTATATTTTCGGCTCCATATACTTCCAAGTTATTTACTATAGCTGCTTCTTTAGCATTTTGCTTAGGGAGAATAAACCCCTTAAAACCTTCCTTTCTGGCTTGAATAGCTATAGGTAAGGCACCTTTAATAGGTAATAGGCTTCCATCCAAGGATAATTCTCCCATAATGATATATTTTTCTATATCTTCACAGTGAATCTGCCCGTTAGCAGCCAAAATACCTATAGCAAAGCTCAAATCATATGCAGAACCTTCCTTTCGCATATCAGCAGGAGCCATATTGATTGTGATTTTCTTACCTGGTATTTTATAGTGATTGTTCTGTAGAGCTGCTTCTATACGGAAATTACTTTCCTTAATAGCATTGTCAGGCAATCCTACCAAGTGATAACCTACTCCTTTATCTATATTCACTTCTATAGTAATAGTAATTGCTTCTACTCCATAAACAGCACTTCCATATATTTTTACTAACATTCTTTGTTCTAATTTTTTATCGGAAGACAAATGTACAAAAAAATAATGAATTTTTGGATTAAAATCTTTTTTATCCCCTAATAGTTGTTATATCCTTATTTTTTACTACTTTTGCTCTCAATTCAGAATCCATACTATGCAGAGTATTTTCACTTATTGTCCTCATTGTGGAAGTAAAGATATTGAGTTTCCTAACCTTGTGCGTTTTCTATGTCATCAATGTGGTTTTACTTACTATCATAATATAGCAGCCGCTGTAGCTGTCATTTTCAGAAAAAAAGATCAAATTCTTTTTACTGTCCGCAATATAGACCCCGACAAGGGAAAACTTGACCTTCCAGGAGGCTTTATTGACCCTGATGAGAATGCCGAAAGTGCCGTCTGCCGTGAAGTAAATGAAGAATTAGGGATTCATATAGAACCTCAACAATTAAGATATATCACTACTCATCCCAATAATTATTTGTACAAAGATATTCCCTATCGTACTATGGATATTTTCTATGAATGCGACTTGGATATTCCTGTTTCTGTGAGAGCTCAGGACGAAATTAAATCCCTACAATGGATTCCTATTTCAGAAATAGACCTTAATAAGATAGGATTCATTTCTGTAAAAACAGTTATTGAAAAATACTATTTAAATAATGAAATTTAATTCAAGATATTTCCTCATCACTCTTATTATATTACTGATAGAAGTAGCTATTGCCACAGTATTGCAAAAAATCTCTTTTGTTCGTGCTTATTTAGGTGATATTCTTGTCATAATCCTTATATATTGCTTCATCAGGACTTTTTTCCCTATAAAAAACAAAGAAAAACTCCTATTAGGAATCTTTTTCTTTGCTGTTTTCGTAGAAATTCTTCAATATTTTAAGCTGGCTACTTTCTTTGGAATGGGTAAAGGGACTATTGGCTATATACTACTTGGAAATTATTTTTCTTGGGAGGATATTCTTTGTTATGCCACAGGATGTTTTTTTGCTCTTATAGGTGATAAAAAATAAAATTATATGTATTTTTGCACTTTAAAAAAATCTATTAAACCTAATTATCTAGTTTTTATTGTTATAAAATGTTAGAACTTTTTAACACTCAGATAGAATCCCTATCCATCCATCAGATAGGAAATATGCAAAAAGGAGAACCTATTTTCCTTTCACAACAAGCCTATTCACTTAATGATCAGATTACAAGTATTTTAAAAGAATATTTCCTGAAGCCCTTCCGAGATAAGGAAGAAAACTATATGCATTTTGTTAATGAAACCTCATTGGAATTCAACGAAATGTTCGGTATTGCTTCAGAGATTTTCTCTAATCCTTCTACTATACATAATCATTCTCTCAGGATTGCCCAGCTTCTGTATGAGCAGTCCAACCATCCTCATATAAAATCAGGTGAATTATATGTTGCCTATCTCTCTCATATTACACTTGATAATGTGAAAGTGGAAGCAATTGGCATATTCAAATCAGAGATGAAGCAAAACTTCTTACAGTTTGAGCAATTTCAAAATCAGTTAGATATTCTCCTAGAAGAAGGTGTGAATGTTAATAAACTTGATAAGGGTTGTCTTATTTTTAATCTTAATGAAGAAGAAGGATACAAAATCCTTTCTGTGGATAGCAATCGATATGATACAAAGTATTGGACAGAACAATTCTTAGGAATTGATGCCCTTGCTGATGATGCTTTCTTTACCAAAAAATACCTGAAAATGTGTCAGGACTTTGCTAAAGAAGTAGTTCTCCCCACAGAAGGAAAACAAGAAGAAATTCTTTTTATGAATCGAGCTGTAAATCATTTTGCTAAGAATGATGAGTTTGAAGAAACGCATTTTCTGAATGAAGTATTAGGCGATAAAGTATTCAAAAAGGAATTTGCTCCAGAGGAAGATGAGGATGAACAATTCCCCAGAGAAGGTTATATAGACCTTATCCCTGAATTTAAAAATTTCAAAGAGAACAAAGGAAAAAAATATTACATTGAGGATGTATCTTCCTTTCCTATTGTAAATAAAGCTGTGTCCGATATGCGGAAAAAGATCAAAAATACGATTGAACTAGATACCAATATACAAATACAATTGGACTTTATCAATCCCGAATCTGCGGAAAAATTTGTGGAAAAAGGTTGGGATGAAGAACGTGGAATGTTCTATTATTTAATTTATTTTAACGAAGAGAAAAAAAGTTAATGAAAACACTACATTGGAAAGAAAAACTTAACAACTTGGGGAAAAATGGAACCCCTTGCTTCTTTATTATTGATTACAAAGGAACAAATGCTCATATTTTTCCTCTTTCAGAGATTCCTGAGGGAATTCAATTCTCCTTTTTAGAGACAAACCAAACTACTCCAGAGCCTATTTCTATAGAAAAATACCCTGTTGCTTATGAAAAATTCAAAAAATCTTTTGATTCTGTTTTTTCATATCTAGAAAATGGAGAGGTAGAATTGGTAAATCTTACTTTCCAGACTGAGATTTCTCCTGTATCTCTGAAAGAAGTCTATGAAAAAGCTAAAGCAAAATACAAAATCATTTATAATGATGAATGGGTATGTTTTTCTCCTGAAATATTCGTAAAAATAGAAGAAAATCAGATAAAAACCTACCCTATGAAAGGGACTATCAGTGCCTCCTTGCCCGATGCCGCTTCTATTTTATTGAATAATCAAAAGGAAATAGACGAACATCATAAGGTGGTGAACCTACTCTCTGATGATTTGGAAAAAGTCGCCACAGAAGTTCATACTACCAAGTTCCGATACATAGATGTTATTGAAAAATCCACAGGAAATCTGTTACAAACAAGCTCCGAAATAGTAGGTAACCTTCCTGAGAATTGGCAATCGCATCTGGGAGATATATTTTCCGACCTATTACCTGGAGGCTCTATTTCTGGAGCTCCGAAAGAGAAAACATTAAGTATTATTGAGCAAGCGGAAACTTATGACCGTGGTTTTTATACAGGAATAGCTGGAATATTTGATGGAAATTCTGTGGATAGTTGTGTCCTTATTCGCTTTATAGAACAAATTAACCAGAAGTTTTATTACAAAAGTGGGGCTGGTATCACGGCGAAAAGCAATCCACAAGATGAATATAATGAAATTATAGAAAAAATATATATTCCCAACTAATTTTATGAATAAAAGTGAGTTTATTGAAACTATAAAGCTCTCTAATGGAGAAGTTTTCCACTTAGAATATCATCAGAACCGCATAGATAATACCTTTTCACATTTTTTCCCCAGTGAAAAGGTGTTTTCTCTAAAAAATATTATAGGAAAACAATCCTTACCTGATGATGGAAAATATAAAATCCGATTTCTCTATAACTACAATCATTATTCTATAGAAATAATCCCTTATAAGGTAGCTACCATCAAATCAATTAGCTGTATAGATGTTGGCGATTTCGATTATTCATATAAGTTCTTGGATAGAACACATCTTAATCTTCTAAAAGATAAAGCCCATACCGAAGAAGTGATTTTCCTAAGAGATAAAAAGGTTACCGACGCTAGTTATGCCAACCTTATTTTCTTCGATGGAAGTCAGTGGCTTACCCCGACTACCTTTCTCCTTAATGGTACTTGCCGGCAACGTCTATTAAATGAAGGCAAAATAAGAGAAATGCCTATTTATGAAAAAGATATTGCCTCTTTTGAGTGCATTGGGCTTATCAATGCAATGCTTGATATAGGCGATTTATCACTTCCTATTTCAGTTTTTACGACTTCTTAAAGAATTCTTTCCAATCTCCTTAATAATTTATGACGGATATTAGCTTACAAGTACAAACACTTCCTGAAAATCCCGGGGTATATCAATTTTTTGATCATACAGATACTATTATATATGTAGGAAAAGCGAAAAATCTCAAAAAGCGCGTCTCTTCTTACTTCAATAAGGAGCACGATTCTCCCAAAACGCGTATTCTGGTAAGTAAAATCGTCCGAATAGAACATATCGTGGTGGCTACCGAGAATGATGCTCTATTACTCGAAAACAATCTAATAAAAAAATATCAGCCTCGCTATAACATTCTACTAAAAGATGGAAAAAGTTATCCCTGGATTTGTATTTCCAATGAACGGTTTCCCCGTGTGTTTTTTACTCGTAAAATGATTAAGGACGGAAGCACTTATTTTGGTCCTTACACCAACTTAAAGATTGTTCGCACCCTATTAGACCTGATTAAAGACCTTTATCCCCTGCGGAATTGCCGATTAGAATTATCTCAGCAGAATATTGACAATGGAAAGTTCAAAGTTTGCTTAGAGTATCACATTAAAAACTGCAAAGCTCCTTGTGAAGGATTACAATCCGAAGAAGACTATAATCACAATATCCAACAGATTAAGGAAATCCTCAAAGGTAACTTAAAGGAAGTTATTTCTCTTTTCAAAGAAGAAATGATTCAGCTTGCTCAAGACCTCCGCTTTGAAGAAGCTCAAGAGATTAAGGTAAAATTAGAACATTTGGAAAACTATCAAGCAAAATCTACCATCGTAAGTGCAAAAATCCACAATGTAGATGTGTTTTCTATTGTATCTGATGAAGAATATGCCTATATTAATTTCCTTCAGGTAGCTTATGGGGCTATCATTGGCGGACATACACTTGAAATAAAGAAAAAATTAGACGAAACAGATCAGGAACTTCTCGAATTAGGAATTTTAGAACTCAGAGAGCGTTTCCACTCTCAATCCAAAGAACTCATAGTTCCTTTTCCTATTACAGTTGATGCTTCTTTATCATTAAATATTCCCAAAGCAGGAGAAAAATTTCAATTATTACAGCTTTCAGAACGAAATGCTCAAGCATACCGGCAGGAGAAGTTCAAACAAGTAAAAATTCTAGATCCGGAACGACATACCAATCGATTATTGAGCCAAATGCAGAGAGATTTACACCTTTCTGTGCCTCCTGTACATATTGAATGCTTTGATAATTCTAATATTCAAGGGACTAATCCCGTTGCGGGT
>NZ_CAURLX010000024.1:0-34134 GCF_963525585.1 uncultured Capnocytophaga sp.
ACTGCAATTTGTGGGAGAGTATGTCGCCGCCTTCTTATCAGAAACCGAGCTATCTCTATGGCTCGGTTTTTTCTTCTATTTTACAGTTTTTTCGGTTCGTAAGATATATTAGAGAATCCTGTTTTCATTATAGAGAATATGTAGTAGAAGGTAGAAAACCAGTAAAGAACATTAAATTGGCTACACAACTAGCCTCTTATTTAATTGACCAAACAGGAACACTTGGAGCAGTTTTATCTAAAATAACAATTCCAGAAGGAGGAACAGGGAGTGCAGATTTTTATTTATTAGATTCTGAAAATGCACAATTATTCAAAAACAAACAGCATTTTGATCCTTATACAGATGCTTCTCGTAGGGCTTTAAATAAAGGAACTGTGGAAATTAGATTAGATTCCTCTCCTTTAGATCAAATTAAAGGAACTAAGGTATTTTTGGGTATTAGAAATCCTCGTCAAACTACAGGTGAAACGATAACTATAGAGGTTGCAGCTGTATTAGAAAAGCAGATTATAGTATATGAATAATATTGGTTAATATAGGAAAAAGTAGGAGTATTTAAAGTATAAAATATTCCTACTTTTTATAGTTAAGTTCTGTATTTTTCCTTTTTGAAAGATCTAATATAATTATTTTGGAACAACACTTAGAATATATTATGAGTCTTATAAAACAAGTATTATAAAATAGCTTTATGTCACCTGAAATTCTCCAAGAAATCATTACCACCCCTATGCCTTATGGCAAGTATAAAGGTACCATAATTGCTGATTTACCTGTTTATTACTTGGAGTGGTTCAGTACCCAAGGATTCCCTAAAGGAAAGCTTGGGATGCTCTTAGCCACCGTCTTCGAGATAAAGACCAATGGACTCCAAGAAATTATTGATAACCTTAAGCAAATGATGAAAGAAGCTTCTGATTTTTAAAGGTTATAGTTCCTCTCTAAGATCTTTCTTTTTACATATCAAATAGCTGATTCCAAACGCTATAAAAGCAGGTAGCAACCATTCTATATGGTATTGCGCTAAGGGAAGGCTCATTTGTAGGGTTTTGATGCTTTCGCTGCCTACAAGGTTACCTATAACAAATATCGCCGAAAAAACAGCTGTAAAACTCACTCCTATGATGTAAGGAGCTTTGGTGCGTACTCGTTTGCCAAATAAAAGTATAAAGAGGGTCAGGGCAATAGTAATAGGATATACGAAATCCAAGATATAACTCGCATAATGGATAATCTCATCTACACTTTGTATGGAGAGTACAAAGGATACCAGCGTACAGCTCCATACTCCCCAGCGGTAGGGGATACGCCCCTTACTCAGGGTTTCAAATATCGCTCCCATAGCCGAGACAATGGCTACGGCAGTCGTCAGGCAGGCGAAAGCTACCGCTACTGAGATAATCACTGCCCCATTGCTTCCCAATCCATTATGGGCAATATGCTTGAGGATATCTATATATTTTACATTTTCATCAGCCACCACGTCAGAGGTAGCTCCCAAGTATAATAGACCTCCATAGATGAAGACCAAGCATCCTGCAGCAATGATCCCCGAAAGGATAGTAATTTCACGTTTTTGATATTCAGAACTATACCCCTTTTGTATAATGGCTGAGATGATTAATCCGGAGAAAATCACTCCCGAAAGCACGTCTAAGGTGAGGTAACCTGTGGAAAAACCAAAGGTGAAAGCCTCCTTGAAGCCTATGCCATTGTCAGATAAGCCTTTGGGGGCATTGATAGTACCCTCCACAATCAGAACAATAAGAGAAAGGAATAGGATAGGAGTGAGCCATCTGCCTATAATATCTACTAATTTTGAACGAGATAGAGCTAAAAATAAGGTGAGAAGAAAGAAAATAATACCAAAAATAACCTTTCCGATCATCGGGAAAAAGGGTTCTATAGCTACCTCATAAGTAGTAGAACCTGAGCGAGGTACACACACCAGAGGGCCAAAGGTAATGATGATAAGCGCTACTAAACTATTCACAAAAGGAGCAGGAAAGCGTTTTCCTAAATCGGTAAAGGAGCTCCCTATAGAACTAACCATTAGTACTGCCAGAAAAGGAATCAAAATCCCTGAAAGAAAAAAACCTAAAAAAGCAATTCCACTAGCCTCACCCATTTTCAAGCCTATATAAGGAGGAATGACTAAGTTACCTGCACCAAAGAACATTGCAAAAAGAGCAAAACCAGTAGTAGTAAGGGTCAAAAATTTCTTTCTATTCATAAAAATAAATAATTGCAAAAAACGCAACAAAAATACAAAAAATAATAATATAAATAGCAGACTCTTTTAAAAAAATGATTTTCTTTAAATAAATACTTTATTCTATTAAAATGCTTTCTATAAAAGGAATCTGTTCAGGAGCAAATGCTTGAAAATGAAGATGCTGTAATAGATATATTTTCACACAAGCCTGTAGGCTCTCCAGCAGATGAGAAGCTACCAATACAATATGTGTCTGTGCTAGGCTATGAAGCAGTTTTTTGATATGAATTACAGAAGCAATATCCAATCCATTAAATGGCTCATCAAAGATGTAGAGTGTATAAGGCTTCTGTAGGACAGCATTATAATATACTTTCTTGCGCATCCCTGTGGATAGTCGCTTGATAAGGGTATTCTTATCTATCTCAAAGGTGTATTTTTTCACAGTCTTTATACCTAGGAGCTTACGATAGAAGGAGTAAAATTCTCCTACAGTGAGGTGGTCATATAGATAAGGTTCTGTAGGGATAAAAGCCACTTGTCCAGAGGAGAGAGGACTCCCTTGGTATAGGATTTCACCCTCGAAAGCCTCTAAAGAGCTAAGGCACTTGAAAAAGGTAGTTTTTCCAGCTCCATTTGCTCCTACAATTCCATAGAGACCTGGTTGAGATATAGAAAGCTGAATATCCTGAAGAATAGGCTTATTAGAATAGCTTTTTTCTTGAATTTTTATCTGTAACATAAGGGTATTTTTGGAGATTTTTAAGGGCGCGGTAGTAGAGGTAAGGGAGGGCTAATATAGGGAAAAAATAAGGAGCTCCTAAGAGAATGCCTACCCAAGCAAAGGATTGTGTCAAGGGCTGGTCAAAGAAGGCATATTTGCTAAGAATTCCTACCATAGGAATCCCTAAAAATAGAGGGAGTAGTGCGATGGATTCCCAGCCAAATCCTATAAAATAAGCTAGATAAATAGGACTGAAGAGGATTAGGCTATTCTTGAGCCCCGTAATTAGTTGATGTTGTAGATAGTCTTTTCCCTGAAAGGAAGAGATACAAATATGAGCTATATGTTCTCGCTCAAAATAAGGCATACTACTAATAAGCCCAGTAATACCTAATGCAAAAAGAGCTAAGTTTGTATTTTTGTACGCTATTGCAATCCCAATAAGTACTATAAGGATAGGGAGCGCATATAGGAGTTTATATTTTCGGAAAGTAGTATGCCATAATGGATCGGAAAGAGAGAAAGGGTAGGGGAGAACAAAGTCTTTCTGGGGCAGAAAAGCCATAAGCCCTATTCCCAGCGCATATCCTCCCGTCAAGAGAAAATCCATCTTAAGGAGTAGTAGAAATAAGAAAGGAATATTTTCTACAAAATATTCTCCTATTAGAATCTTTCGATATTGGGAATGATACTTCAGAAGGGACAAATCTTCTCTACTATTGTGATGGGAGAGTGTAGCCAATGGAAAGAAGATAATAGTCCATTTCCATAGGTCATAATGCTCATATAAGGCATATAGAACTCCGCCCATAAGTCCTATAAGAACAATAATAGTCAAGAGATCTCCTTTGGCAAAAAGCCTTCGGTAATAGATGTAGGCTAAGTAAAAGGAAAGAGACATAAGTACTTGAAAAGGAAATTCTTTGCAAAGCTAAAAATAATTTTATAAAAAGACCTGTTCTTAATATAAAAATATTTACAGTGTTAAATATGTTAAAAAATTTGTGTCTCAAAGTATAAAAATGTAATTTTGCATCCGAATTACATTTTCTGAAGGGGTCGACTGGTTTTGACAGCAGGCTTAAGCATAATGTAAGCACGCCGAGCTATGAAGCTAATGCTCGTTAATCTCTGTTTCAACACTTTAAATGGCGAGAATAACTACGCTCTTGCTGCCTAATCTGAATTATAGTAAGATTGCTGGCTAAGTCTCTACTAGGTAGGGAAGCGAGATGTCTCTGAAAAGCCCTTGTTGATGGCAGTTCGCAAAGAGGCACCATAAAAATCAACATTGAACCTTCTGATGGCTTCTTTTGGTAGGTTCTGATCTTATAGAAGATAAGGATAAAGTAGGGCGTTCCCGCTCAGCTATATCACGAAAACCAATCGGGAACTAAGCGTGTAGAAAGCCTTGTGGTTACTTGTTTGGACGAGAGTTCGAATCTCTCCGACTCCACAATGAAGCAACTGCCTACAAGGGCAGTTGCTCTAAATAATAATAGCAGAAGCTCCTATGCGACTTACTCCAAGGGCAAGATATTCCAGAGCTACTTCTCTAGTACGAATACCTCCAGAGGCTTTTATAAGTGCTTGATTACCTACTACTTCTTTCATTAATCGCACATCGCTTAGGGTGGCGCCTCCCGTTCCAAATCCTGTGGAAGTCTTTATAAAATCAGCACCAGCATCTACTCCCATCTGGCAAGCCAATCGTTTTTGTGCTTCTGAGAGATAGCAAGTCTCTATGATAAGTTTTAGCACTTTATTACCTATGATTTTCTTTATCTGGCTTACTTCTTCCAGCACCTTATGAATCTGTCCAGAGAGGAACCAGCCTATATTCATTACCATATCTATTTCATCGGCTCCCTCTTCTAGGGCTATAGTTGCTTCATTAGCTTTAGCTAAAGGACTCATCGCTCCTAAGGGGAATCCAACTACACTACATAGCTTTGTAGGAAATTCTTTCAGTAAGTTCTTGGCGTAAGAAATATAACTGCTATTTACACAAACGGAAAAAAAATGGTAAGAAAGGGCTTCTTGGCATAATTTTTCGATGTCGGCAAAAGTTGCAGTGGGCTTTAGGAGGGTATAGTCTATATACTGAGCAATATTTGTTGTATCCATAATTTCAACTTTAGAATATTAAAAATGAGCACATAAGAAAAAACTTTGTTAAAACAAAAGGTCTTAACAAAGCTTATTCATTGACTATTTATCTCATACTTACAGAAGGGAATCTAGGGCGTCTGTATAAGTTTTTTTAGGAGCTACTCCTACTTGTCTGCCTACTACTTCTCCATCCTTGAATACTAGTACAGTAGGAATATTTCTTACGCCATATTTGCCAGCAAACTCCTGATTATTATCTACATCTACTTTACCAACGACTACCTTACCTTCATATTCCGTAGCGAGCTCTTCGATTACAGGACCTAACATACGGCAAGGTCCGCACCAAGTCGCCCAAAAATCTACCAATACAGGTTTGTCACTCTTTAGTACTACTTCCTCAAAAGAAGCATCTGTTATTTGTAATGCCATATCTTTTAAACTTTAAAATTATGACTGCAAAGATACAAAATAATTCCTAAAACCGGATGTGCTTTTTTATAGATTTTTTCTATAGAAAGATAGGGATTCTTTTATTAGTAAAAACATTTTTTTTGCCGTATCTTTGCACTTTGTATTATACTGAATTGAATGACTTCTTTATTTCAAAAATATAATGTGCCAGGTCCTCGTTATACGAGCTATCCTACAGTTCCTTACTGGCAAGAATCTTCTTATTCCTATGAAAAATGGATAGCTTCTGTACAGGAAGCTTTTGCTGAAAGCAATCTTTCACAAGGAATTAGCCTGTATATCCACTTGCCTTTCTGTGAAAGCTTATGTACTTTCTGTGGATGTCATAAGCATATCACTAAGCGGCACGAAATGGAAGATCCTTACATTAAAAATGTTCTGAAAGAATGGAGACTCTATTTGGATATCCTTCCTCAGAAGCCTCTTATCAAGGAAATTCACTTAGGAGGAGGAACTCCTACATTCTTCTCTCCTGAAAATCTGGAATACCTCATCAATAGTATTTTTGAAAATGCTACTAAGGCTCCTGATTTTCAGTTTAGCTTTGAGGGACATCCTAATAATACCACTTGGGAACATCTACAGACGCTCCACCGCTTAGGTTTTACACGAGTAAGCTATGGTGTGCAAGACTATTCTCCTATAGTACAGAAGGCCATTCATAGAATACAACCTTTTGAGAATGTGGAACGAGTAACCCTTCAGGCACGAGAGTTAGGCTACCGTTCTGTCAGTCATGACCTTATTTTTGGCTTGCCTTTCCAGAAAGAAGAAGATGTTCTTTATACTATTGAATGTACCAATCGCCTACGTCCTGACCGAATTTCTTTCTATAGCTATGCACATGTGCCTTGGGTGAAAGGAACAGGACAGAGAGGTTTTGATGAAAATGACCTTCCTACAGCAGACCAAAAGAGGTATCTCTATGAAATAGGCAAGCAACAACTGCTAGCAAATGGTTACATAGAAATAGGAATGGATCACTTTGCACTTCCTTCCGATGATATGTATACTTCTTTCGAGAATAAAACCCTTCATCGTAATTTTATGGGCTATACAGCCTCTAAAACGCAACTAATGATAGGGCTTGGGATCTCAGCAATTAGTGATAGCTGGTACGGATTTGCTCAGAATGTGAAAACGGTTAAGGAATACGAACAGGTATTGGCTCAGGATAAAATTCCTGTGTATCGAGGGCATATCCTTACCGAAGAAGACCTAATTCTCCGTAGGCATATCCTGAACCTGATGTGTCAGTTTTACACCTCGTGGGAGGCTCCTGCTTTACAGTTCCCAGAGGTAGAAGAAGTGAAAGCTCGCCTTCTTGAAATGGAAAAGGACGGACTGATTCGTATTTCTAACACAGCTATAGAGGTTACAGATGCAGGCAAGCCTTTTGTAAGGAATATCTGTATGGCTTTTGACCTACACTTACAACGCAATGTCCCTACCACACGCATCTTCAGTATGACCGTATAGTAGGGACAAGAATGAGGAGAGGCTCCTCATTCGAATAGGCTTATTTCTTGAATAATTCCTTTGCATCAATAGCAGTACGCTGTTGGGCTGTGGCGTATTGCCATTGGTACTTGCTAAATCCAAAAATTCCTGCAATGATATTGGAAGGGAAAGTAACCAGAGCATCATTATAATCTGTAATAGAAGCGCTTAAGTAACGTCTTCCAGCAGCGAGTTGTTCCTCACACTCAGTAAATGCCCGCTGAAGCTGTATAAACTGGTTACTTGCTTTCAGTTCAGGGTATTCTTCGGCACGTGCCATTATATTCATTAGCATCTTATTACCTTCTTCTGATTGTAGGTAAGGGTTTTGCTCCTTAGTTACCTCTGGAGTACGTAATCCTGTGATTTGTGCAAGGGTTTCTTGCTCATAGTTCATATATTCCTTAGTAGTAGCAATAAGGTTGGGAATAAGTTCTGCTCGTTGAATAAAAAGAGAATCTAGCGAAGAAATAGCATTTTGTATCTGGTTTCTGCGTTTAGAGAGTCTGTTAAAAGCACTTATTATGTACAAGAGTAGGATTGCTCCTATACCTATAGAAATGTATGTTATCATTTTAAAAATAAAAATGGTTAAGGCTAAATATAGAAAAGGAATAGATGCTTTTGATAAAAGCTAACTCTATATTCTTTATAATTTTAGCTCAAATTAAGTGTTTCAATCATTTGTAATTGCTCTACCAGTTCCTCATAAACCTCGGTAACTAAGTTGAGGTCTATTTTTTGGAAGAGGGCGCCTATAGGGCTATCTACCGAATTGAGCACATTGCCACGATTGGTAGCAATAACGATGTTGTCGGTATTGATGGCAATGTATACTTGACCTTTGTAGCGCTCATTGAGCTTTTTGAGGCGCTCCATAAAGGCAGGGGTAAGCACATAGCGGGCAGTAATCTGGTCGTCGCAATATACCTCAAACATCTTTTGGAACTCAGGGTCTTCCAAGCGAATACGCTCACCCCCTGTGTTGAGGTAAGCGGCAATATCATTGTCGTTGAGTGTGCCGAAAAAGCTCTTGACAGGATGAATCACGATAGGGTGTTCAAAGGTCTTGGGCGAACGTGCCACAAAGTAATTTCCATAGAAAGCTACTCGGTCGGATTCGTTCTCTCTGCGAACCGTTGGGCGATAGGTAAGAGTCAAGTTACAAGACTGGAAAGGTACCCCATTATAGTGACCTACAATTTGGTCACCTCCTGTAAGGTCATAGCGCTCTTGGCGGAAAAGGAAAGATGCCAAAAGGTCACCAATGCCTATATGCCCCTTTTCTATATACTGGAAATCAGGACTGATGTAATGCACCACACGGCTGAAAATCTTGGACTTGAGCTGGGTATAATCCTCAGTACCTGCCATTTTTTTCTTCGCCTGTTGCATAGAGACGAAGCTAAATAGGAACCCAAAAACTACAAAACCTATGATAAAGTACAGCACACTTATTTGAGAGGAGAAATTGAGCACTCCTGTAAAGGTTAAGATCATCATCACCGCCACAAAAGCCACAGCAACTATAGTAGAAATCTTGAACATTCCATGGCTTGCACTACGCCCTTTCTCCATAGAGGCAAGGGTAGGGGCTAGTTCCTTTTCGGCAAAGGAGCGGAATTCCTCTACGGGTTTTAGGGTGATAGGAGCCCTTTCGGCTTGGCTTTTTACAGCAGCCTTGTCAAATAGGGTATTGCCCTGTGGTTTGTTATAGAGTTCATACATTACTTCCTTGTAAGCTCCCTCATCGGCTCCAGTAAGGACACGCTTGATTTCGGCAGAACCTGAACGGTAGTGTATAGGAAGGATGTAGGTTTTGTTCTTAATGGATACCCCTAAGTAAGAGATAGGATCCATTTGGATACGAGAGCGTTTGCCATAAGGAATAACGGTTAAGTAATCGTCTGTCTCGCTTACAATACGGCATTCTTCCCCTTGAGTGATTAGGGAAAAAGCCTCTTCCACTTGCTCGCCACGCTTAAGGATTTTCCACACCCTTATAAGAGGATAGGCTGCGCTGAGCAATAAGGCCAAAGGGAGTACGAATTTTACATAGGTAGGGACATTGGTGACCTGTTGGCTTATAATGGGGAAAATATATTTTATTCCCAAAAAGATTCCTATAAGGATTAGTACCACCACGATAATAAGGTTTCTTAGGGTGATACGTTTTTCTCGCCTCGTTTCATAGAGGACATATGCTTTAGCGTCGGATAGGGTCATTTTTTTGTTTTTTAGTTTTGCAAAGATATAAAATAATTCTAAAAGAAAAAAGATGAGAAGTAAATATATTCAGCTCTCATCTTTTCTACAGTAGTCTTTTTCTGATTTACTGATTTTATATTTCTGTCAGGCGTAGGGATTAGATAGAATTAATATTCATCTCTATACTACTTAATCTTCTTCGCTTTCGAAAGTCCATTCTCCGTCTTTCTTCTGAGCCATAACACGATAGTAAGTAGTGGTAGTAGTTCGTGTACGTCCTACGGTTCTTGTTTGGGTAGCCTTACCTATTTCAGTAAATTCCATTTTGAACCCTACTTCATACTCCCCAGCCTTACCATTGCTAACTAGGAAGATACAAGAGACATTGAAGTCCTCATAATCAGGATACTCATCTTTGAATTTTTCAATTCCTTCCTTGATGGTATCCACCACCTTGTCTGCACTGATATCCTTAAGCTTGAAGAGGTCACCTTCTTTTTGAGAATCATCTACCGCTTTGGCTTCGTCCCATTTTTTAGGGAAATTGAACTCTTGGAGGATAATCTTTCCTTGAGCTTGATCCCAATACATAAAACGACCGAAGTCAAGAGTATTTCCCTTGAGTGCTTCCCCGGACTGGAAGAAAATAAGGTTGAATTCCTTGTCTTTCACTGGAGAATCCTCAAATAAGGTGATAATCTGTTTGAAGCCCTCTTTATCGTACATTACAGGAGCCTTTTTACCACAAGCGGTAAGGGCGAGCGCCATAATTGCCCCGAAGAAAAGTGTAAGTTTTCTCATTAGTTTGATTTTATAAATGATGGTTATTTTTCAGAAATTAGTTTTCCTTCTGCGTCAAAGACAAAGGTCTTAGAATCTCCTTTTTGGCTATTTTGTCCTTCTTTGGCAGAGGTCTTAAAAGTGGTTGTAAAGGCTAAGGTTTCTTGATCTTTTTCTATTTGCCACTCTGAGATATAGGAGGTAGGATTGGCTTTTTCCTTAACAGCCTTAATCATCTCAGGAAGTTTTGTCACAAGAGGTTTTACGTCAGGATACGAGAAAAGTAGGTCTTGGTACTGCTCATACTTAGCACGCTTGCCTTCGCTGGTTTTAAGGACAATTATCTCTCCTCCTGTGTGACGGAGGTTTTCGTTGTCATAATAGGCTTCAGCAGACTTTATGGTGTTTTTTTCCTTGTCATCAAGAGCAAAAACCTTTACTTTACAAGATTTATCCCTAAAGGTGGTGTTTATGAAATAAATCTGGAGCGTGTCCAGCTGGATACCTTTCTTTTCTATCAGTTTGTCAAAAGTATTTTCAAAATCACCAGCATCGGTACCTACGATACCTTTGGCATAGTCGTAATTGGCATCATCAACACCACTAACACTTTTGGCAAAACTGTTGATACCTTTTTCCCAATCACAATTGGCAAAGATGATAGACACTAGGGCTACTACTAAAAGGGTGAGTTTTTTCATATGAGTAAGTTTTATTTATTTTTTTTCCAGAGGGCGGATAAGCCTACATTTTGTTCTTTTTGTTGTATAGGGTATTTGCTATTGATAGCCTCCAAAATATCTCCGTCAAAATCCTTGTTGCTACCATAAATGGTTTGGATAATCCAGCGTCCTATCATACCGCCTTCGTTGTAGAGTCCCTTGAGCCACCACTTCATAGTAGTGCGATCAAAGCCTAAGTAAGTATCCTCGCGCGACATATCCTCAGTCATAGGAGCATACTTTACAGTGATAAAAGTACGATGGTAAGCATTCTTTGCCACAAAGATACGATCCACTGAAGAAGAAGTTCCCAATACCTGAGAGGCTACATTGCCTTTCTTGATGAACTCCACCTTGTACTTGTCGCCTAATTTTTGTTTGATTACTTCAAAGAGGTCTTCCAAAGGCACCTTGCCTTCTAGATAGGAGAAAGTGATATTGTTGTCCAATAATCCCATAATAGTTTATTTTAATTTGTTTAATAAAGGGCAAAATTAAGCGATAATTTCTAAAAAGTCAAAAAGAATCAATATTCGCGGCGGGGGGGTAAATATTCGTGGTTAAAATTGTTATATTTGCAAATAAAGCTATCTTTTTAAGATAGCTTTATAAAGATTTTTTAGTTGTTATTATTTTAAAGCTTGTATCATTGGTTTGTGCTTGTCATACTCAGCTCCTGAGATGATTTTTACAGGAGTGATTCCTCTGAAGTCGGAAGAAGAGAAATACTTCATCAGGAGTAAGTAGAATGCTTTTCCAGCTACATCTTCATATACATAGAGCTGAAGCGGTTGGTTGTCCTTGGAAGGGATATTGGCAAGCTCTCTGAAGTTTTCAGCTTCCAAAAGAGCAACTAAGTCCTTCTCAGTCGTAGCAGAGGAATCAAACTTCTTGATACTTGCTTGTACAATCTTGGTCTGAGTTTGTTTGTTATAAAAATCAGATCCAAGCCATATGCTAAAACCTGTATATGCCATTCCTATTCCTGCAATAATGCGCCATATCCAGAGTTCTCCTGCAGGGGTGATTTCGGGATAAATCATTAAGCCAAGGAAGATGGCGAATAGGACACCATTAATGATTTTCTTAGAGGTATTTCCTTTGAGAACAAACTGCTCAGGATGAGCTCTGAAGTAAGAAGGTAAATCCTGTGGAATTTCTTTATTCATAAAATTTTAATTTAAATATAATGATGCAAAATTAAAAAATAATTCCGAAAATATCAAAAAGAGTCAATATTCGCTGGGGGGGTAAATATTTGCGGTTAAATTGAAAAAAAACGATAATTGAAAAACTATTCACTTCCCATTAACCATTGTTGTACCAGCTCCCTACGGCGTTCAGCAACGGGGATACGCTCACCCGTGGTCAGTTCTAAGATACCCTCTTTAAGATATTTCTTGATATAATGGCTATTGACCAGATAGGATTGGTGACAACGTACAAACAGTGAGGGTGGCAAAAGTTCTTCATATGTCTTGAGCACCTTGCTGACTAATATTTTCTCTCCTCCCTCAAGGAAAAAGGTCGTATATCCCTTATCACTCTGTAGGTAGAGAATATTGGCTGTGAGAATTAGCTCTATACCCTCAGTAGTCTTTACAGCGATTCGCTCTATCTTTTGCTGTTGTATATGATAGTTCTGGGCATATGTCCATACGAATGTTGCCCACTGCTCCCTACACGCCCTCAGAGAGTCTGAGGGTAGTGTAGCGAGGAATTGGTCTATTTTTTTGGTTATTTCTTTTGAAACCATAATTAGCTAAGTCCTGTAATTATGCCCTCATCGTCTATATCCATACCTTCAGCAGCAGGGACGCTTGGTAATCCTGGCATACGTACTGTATCCCCAAGAATAGGAATAACAAAACCTGCACCAGAGGCAAACTCAAATTCCCGCACAGTTACTTCAAAGCCAGTAGGTCGGGCGAGCTTTTTCTCATCATCGCTCAGGGACTTAGGAGTCTTGACCATACAGATAGGTAATTTGTCAAAACCGAGCTTATTAATCTGCTTGAGCTGACTGAGGGCTTGGGAGCTATAATTCACACCCTTAGCTCCATAGATGCGAGTAGCTACCGTCATTATTTTCTCTTCTATAGAAGCAGAATGGTCATATAGAGGGATAAAGTGACTTTCTCCACTTTCGGCGATAGCCACCACAGCACGTGCAAGGTCTTGGGTACCTTCTCCTCCTTCGCTAAAGCCCTTACTAAGAATGGCTTCCACTCCTTTTTCTTTGCAAAAATCCTGAATATAAGCGATTTCCTCTTTGCTATCATTAGGGAAATAGTTGATGGCTACCACAGGCTTAAGCCCAAAGGTTAGTACATTTTCTATATGTTTTTCTAGGTTAGCAATTCCTATCCTTACACGTTCTATGTTGGGTGTATTGTATTCTTCTTTCTTTGCACCTCCGTGGTGGCGTAAGGCGCGTATAGTAGCCACAATTACAACAGCATCAGGGGCAAGTCCTGCAGAAGTACACTTGATATTAAGGAACTTTTCGGCACCTAAGTCAGCTCCAAAGCCAGCTTCAGTAACTACATATTCTCCTAAGGAAAGCCCCATTTTGGTAGCCAATACGGTATTGGTTCCCTGAGCGATACTAGCAAAGGGACCTCCGTGGAGAATAGCAGGGTTATTCTCTAGAGTTTGTACCAAGTTCGGCTTGATAGCTTCTTTCAGGAGCAATGCCATCGCTCCAACGACTTTTAGGTCACGAGCAAAAACAGGAGTGCCATCGTATTTTTTTCCTATATAGATGTTGCCAATGCGTCGCTTAAGATCTGAGAAATTCTCTGCCAGGCACAGGATCGCCATAATCTCTGAGGCAGGAGTAATATTGAACCCATCTTCACGAGGAACCCCGTGAGTAGTTCCTCCTAAGCCTACTACGATATGGCGTAGGGCGCGGTCATTCATATCCATTACTCGCTTCCAGACAACCGTACGAGGGTCAATGCCTAAGCTATGGGTCTTGCTCTGGAGGTTGTTATCAATAACAGCCGAAAGCAGGTTATTAGCTTTCTCAATAGCTGAAAAATCACCTGTAAAATGAAGATTAATATCCTCCATAGGCACCACTTGGGAGTATCCTCCTCCGGCAGCACCTCCCTTGATGCCAAAGACAGGACCTAAGGACGGTTCGCGTAGGACAGCAATGGCTTTTTTGCCAATCTTGTTAAGCCCTTCGGTAAGCCCGATGCTCACTGTTGTTTTTCCCTCACCTGCAGGAGTAGGGGTAATAGCTGTTACCAGTATTAGCTTACTGGCTTTCATCTTCTCGGGATTGATTAGGTGCAGAGGTAGTTTTGCTTTGTACTTTCCATAAGGGTCAATATCTTCTTCAGGAATGTGTAATTTCTTAGCTATCTCTCTGATAGGTAATAATTTCGCTTGTTGAGCGATTTCTAGGTCTGTAGGGAAACTCATAAATGATAATTTGATAAAGCAAAATTATAAAAAATAATGGAATATAGAAGATTATTTCCCTTTATTTTTAGTGGTTATGTATAGGAATAGAGTTAGGAAGCTAACCCCAAAAAGAACCCCATTATGAGGAGCCCCAAAAAGTAGGAAAAGAATAGAAATCACAGCGAAAGAACTCAAATTATTCCGGAATTTCTCATGAAAATAAATCTCCTTTAAATTTTTATAATAAGGAGCAATTTTTTCTGTTTCCTCATAGGTGTACAGATACACAAAAGCAAAGTACATCGCCACCAACCATAATCCATAAAAGAGCAGATAAAAACGAATATGTTGCTCCTTTTTCTCTTCTAGTATCAATAAGAGAATAAAAAATAGACCTGTTGCTACACTTAGGTATAGATAGGGGATATTCTCAGGAGAAAAGGAAAGTGCTTTTTCGTCTAGCAGATAAATGAGAGCAAAACTTGCAATAGCTCCTATAAAAAAGAGAAGGCTAAAGAGCAACGCATTCACTACAAAATGATTATTGGTAAAGAATTTCATAAGAAAATATAAGGGAAGAGGCAAAAAATACTTTTTTTATAATTAGAGGGGTAAAAAAGGTAAAATTATGCTATCTTTGCTATTTATTTCGAGATACAGAGTAAAAACTTTTATAAAATATGGTATGAGTATAGAAATACAGAAGAGTCATATCCGTGAATGGATATGGACGATATTATCCATAGTGTATATTTTCAGTCCGTTGGATATTCTCCCAGATGTTCCTGTTGTAGGCTGGTTAGATGATTTTTTCATAGTAGCCACGGCGGTACTTAACCTTATCCAAGGCTATACAGAGGATAATAACCAAAGCCTTTCCAGACTTCTGAGAATCTTTAAGTGGGTACTTATTGTTCTGGGAGTTATCTGTATAGTGCTTGTCCTTCTTTTAGGTGCTCTTATTGTGAAACTACTGAGTAGTTAATAGAGAAAGAGAATGTTTTTCCTAGAATCTTTATATCTAATTATAATTCACAGTCTTGATACGGTTGCCTCTCTCATAGAAAGCTTCAGAAGAGAGCCTGCCAGAGGCATCATAGTACTTCCAAGTGCCATCTTTCTGGTCATCTTTGTAAGTGCCTTCTTCACTGATTTTTCCACTAGGATAGTATTCCTTATAGGAACCGTGTAAGTTGCCGGCTACATAGTTACATTCTATGTAAAGAGCTCCTTTGAGGGTATATTTCTTCCAACTCCCTTCTTTAAAATTGTTCTTATAAGTACCTTCTTCACGGACGGTACCATTATCATTATTTTCTATATATTTTCCGTCTTTTCCGTCATTCTTATAGTTGTATTCTTCCTTAAGCTTTCCGTTATTGTCGAAGAAATATTTTCTGTTGGTAAGCTTATCTTCATTGTAGGTATCTTGGCGAATGAGTATGCCTGCATCATTATATTTTTTTCTAAAGCCATGGAGCTTGAAATCCTTATAGGATACTTCACTTTCAATCTTTCCATTTCGGTAGAATTCTCTTTGGGTATAAGTACCTTTATCCTTGTATTCTCTCTCGGAGAGGGGTAGCCCATTTTCCCAAATTTCTTGCCATTTGCCAGTAGGCTTGTCATTGTCATAATACTCAGTAGCGGTATAGTCCCCACGATTGCCAGACATTTTTTGCCATTGCTTTCCGTGGAGCTTTCCGTCCTTATAGTTTTCTATCTTACGGGGCTTACCTTCACTATCATAGTATTTCCATTCTCCATTAGGCTTACCTGCTTTGTAGGAGAGTTCTGAGCGGAGCTTTCCGTCACTAGTATATTCTTTACTAATTCCTTCTAATTTTCCTTCTTTGTAAGTACGAAGCTCTTTTTCCTTACCTTCATCATTATAGAAGATGGATTTGCCATCAAGAACTCCTTTTTTGAAGTTTTTCTCAGCCATAAGGTTGCCTTGTGGGCTATAGCTTTTGTAAGAGCCGTTCATACGTCCGTTCTCAAAAATAACCTCATAGTAAGCTCCTCCACCAAGAGCTACTTTATAAGCTCCGTCTAGAGGTTCGCCTGTTTTTTCTAATTTATAGAGCTTTTCAGTGCCGAATACCTGTTCTGTAATTTCATTGTCAGAGAGGAATTTTTGGGCATATCCTCCTGTAGTGGTGGCTAGTAAAAGAGTTATCAGAAGCTGTTTCATTTCTTTTAAATATAGAAGCAGGGCAAATGTACAAAAATTAGAGCAAACTAGAATATAAAAGACCAAAATTTATTTTTTTGTTAGTGATTTTTTTGTAATTTTGCCAATATTCTCAAACCTTTTCTATGATGAAAGCATTTGTTTCTTTCTTTTGTATTTTCTTTCTTTTAGTGGGCAAAGGAACCTCTTGGGCTCAAGACCCCTTAGAGAAGCAACCCTTACAAGACCCTCTAGAGGCACAAATCCGGAAAGCTAAATATACTATTGACTCCATTGTGTCTACCCAAAAGCGGATGCTTAATAAGCAACTTGCCTCTGTGGAAGATCTTCTAGAGCAGAAGAAAATCACCTCATCCGATGCCAAGCGACTGAAAGAAGCCCTTGAGATACGCTCCCAGCAACAAGTGAAAGAGTTTATCTATCATCAAGCGCAAAACCTACAGCTCCAGCTCCAGAAAGGAATAGCCGAGAGAGCCTCTGATAGCCTCAGAGTAAGCCCTCAGAATCCCCTTTCTTCCCCCTCTTATGAGAGAGTACTGGCACAGGTGGATTCCTTAGCCTCACAAGAGAAGGAGGATACTTACAGAAGGCGGTATACTGATAGAGGGGAATCGTTCTCTCCTTATATTGCCCTGAGTGCATTGAACTTGGCTAGCAAAGAACATTTTGGAGATAAGCGTCTGAGTCCGTTAGGCTCTAAATCCTTTGAGATAGGCTTTTACAGCAATTATCGATTGAAGAAGAATGATAACCTTTTACACCTCACCTATGGACTTTCTTGGGTATATAATAGCTATAAAATTCGTGGAGATTTCTACTATGATCGTCAGGGAGGGAATACCGTACTAACGCCTTATTCACAGGAGCTTACCAAATCTAAATTCCGCAATCATTACCTAATGCTTCCCGTAGAACTGGAATGGGATTTTTCCCAGTCAGAAAGCTATAGAGGAACTTCTTATTTCTCTACACATCAGTCCTTTCGCTTAGGAGTGGGTGTTTTCCTTGGAGTTCTTCTGGATGATAGTCAGAAACTGAACTGGGAAGCATCAGAAGATTCTTATAAATTACTATTACGTAAGAACCTCAGAACGAATCGCACAAGTTGTGGGCTTTCAGCTCATATAGGCTATGGGCAATCCAGCCTTTACTTCCGCTATAGCCTTTCTCCACTTTTTGTAGGAAATGCTGTTGGAGAGTATCCTTTTTCTGTGGGAATCCGTATAGGAAGATAGGCTTCATTCAAGGTAATTTCTAAGAAATGAAAAGATGGTATAATATCCTATGGATTGCTCTTGTGGTATTGCCCTGTAAAGCGCAGCAAAAGGTAGTTTCCGCTCAAGGAGTGGCTGTTTCCTATGTGAATATAGGGATTGTAGGCACCTCTAGAGGACTTATTAGTAATGAAAGAGGTGAATTTTATCTGGAGCGATTACGTGCTAACCCTACAGATAGTATTTATTTTTCACATATAAGCTATGATTATAAAGTGTTGCTTGCCAGTGAAATAAAAGATAAAATAGAGCTACACGAGACAACTATAAAGCTCCCAGAGACTTCATTTTCCCTTAAGAAGTCCAAAGAACATATCCTAAGGAGTAAAGGCGTACGAGCTCTATTCACACTTTGTGGAGATATAAAGGAAACCTTTTCGCCAGAAGAAGGAAGTGTGCTGAATGCTGAACTAGGGGATTTCTTTAAGCTCGAGAAGGATACAAAGCTCACAGAGTTCAGTATAGATATCCTTAAGAGCGAACTGTATATGGCGAAATTACGAGTGGTAGTCTATGCTACAGATTCACAACATAAGACCTTTACACCATTGCATAAAGAGCCTATTTATATAGAAATTTTCCCTAGTGTACAATCACAAACCTTTACAGAAAAACTCTCTATTTTTGCTCCTAAGGGAGAAGTGTGGGTAGGAGTTCAGTTTGTGGAGATGCGAGGTAAGGATGAGGATACTCTCTATTTCCCTTCTACTATTAATACTTGTTATATCCGCTATCCAGATGGTAAGATACGTCCAGTGAACAAAAGGTTGGGAATTCCCTTCTCTATAAAAGGCTATGACTATGAAGTTCTCGGTGATTGATTTAATTAAAGAAAGTGTTTTTTTGTTGTGTAAAAAAACTAAAAAAAGATATGTTTAAAAAAAATATTTCTTTTTTGTGTGGCAAATAAAAGAAAATTTGTACATTTGCGCTGGTAAATCTTTATTTTTAATCCTAAGTTTGTATGCAGATATTAAAATTCGGTGGAAAGTCACTATCCAATGGGAAAGGGCTGGAGGCAGTCCTCTCTATTATTTCAAAGAAAGTAGCTCAAGGACAGCCTATTGCAGTGGTTGTATCGGCTCGTGATAAGGCAACAGACCAGCTGGAAGCAATGCTTGAAAAGGCAAGTAAAGGAACGCTTGTGAATGAGGAATTTTCGGATTTCAAGCAATACCAAAGTGATGGACATTCAGTAGATTTTTCAGCAGAATTTTCTATCTTACAAAAGATATTTGATGGAGTTTCTCTCTTAGGAGACTATAATGAGAAAATAAAAGATAATACTTTAGCACAAGGAGAAATATTATCAGCAAAATTCATCAGTCATTTGCTCTCTGAGAGGGGAATACCAGCTCAGTTTGTAGATAGTAGGGCATTTTATGTTACCGATAGTCTTTTTGGAAGTGCCCAGCTAATTCCCGCTATCTCTCAGGAGAAAACACAGGCTTATTTTAAGGATTTTCCTAAAGGTGTAGTTCCTATTGTTACAGGATTTATTGCTGCTAATGAAAAAGGGGAAACCACTACTTTGGGGCGCAACGGGAGCAATTATTCAGCTTCTCTGTTGGCAAATTTTCTCAATGCTGAGGAATTACAGAACTATACTCACGTAGATGGAATATTTACAGCGAATCCAGAGCTGGTGCCACAGGCAAAAATTATCCGTCAGCTTTCATTTGAAGAAGCCAATGAATTAGCGAATTTTGGGACTTCTATCCTTCACGCTAAGACGATTATCCCACTTCTGGAGAAAAAAATTCCTTTGCGTATCCTTAATACTTTCAAAGCAGAGGATGCGGGTACCCTTATCTGTGAGGGAGATTCTGTAGGAGGCATACGAGCAATTTCTGTACTTGATAACTATGCCCTTATCGTACTCGAAGGACGTGGATTGCTTGGTAAAGTAGGGGTAGATGCTCGTATATTCAATGCCCTAGCTCAGGCTAAGATTAGTGTAAGTATCATCTCGCAAGGTTCTTCTGAACGAGGGATAGGTTTCTTAGTAGCCAATAAGGATGCTCGGAAAGCTCAACAGGCACTTGAGAAAGAGTTTGAGATAGATGTTTATAACCACGATGTAAGCCAAGTGAGCGTAGTGGAAAATGTAGGAGTAGTTTCCATTGTAGGGCAGGATTTAGCTGATTTTGATAAGCCTTATAATGCACTGGTACGCAATCAAGTAGCTCCTTTGCTGATTAATAATTCTGCTACAGGGAAGAATGTGAGTATCGTTATTCATAAGAAAGACCTTCCTAAGGCGGTGAATGTGATTCACGGGGAGATTTTTGAAATCTCTAAGCGGATTAATCTGGCAATTTTTGGAAGGGGAACCGTAGGAAATACCCTTATCCAGCAGATATTTCAAGCGAGAGAGGATATTCTTAAGAGGAGAAATATCAACTTGCAGATTATTTCGGTGGCGGACTCTAAGCAGTTTGTTTTTGACCCCAAAGGAATTTCTACTACACAATATGATAATTTTGCTCAAGAAGCCACACCTTATACCCTCAATGAGTTTATTGGACTGGTACAACAGCACCATCTAGAGAATCTTCTAGCGATTGATGTTACTGCTAGTAAAACTTTTGTGGAGAATTATTTGCCCTTGGTTGAGAATGGTTTTGACCTAGTTTCTGCTAATAAGATAGCCAATACAATTGATTATCCTTTCTATAAAAAATTACGAGAAACCCTCGCTCAATATAAAAAACAGTACCTGTATGAGACCAATGTAGGAGCAGGACTTCCACTGATAGATACTATAAAACTTCTACATCATTCAGGAGAAAATATTACACGTATTAAGGGAATTTTCTCAGGGACACTGAGCTTCCTCTTCAATACCTACTCGGCAAGTGAAGCCCCTTTCAGTGAGATTCTTCGCAAGGCTATTGAGAGTGGTTATACAGAGCCCGATCCACGAGAAGACCTCTGTGGGAATGATGTGGGGCGTAAGCTTCTTATTTTAGCTCGCGAGCTGGATTTGGAGAATGAGTTTGAGGAAGTAGCCATTGAAAACCTAATCCCTGAGCACTTGAGAGAAGGTAGTCGAGAAGAGTTTCTCTCACGCTTGAATGAATTTGATGCTATTTATCAAGAAATCAAAGATAAAGCACCTAAGGGGACTGTATTACGCTATGTAGGAGACCTTCACGGGGATCTCTCCCAAACAGCTACGGCACGCTTGGAAGTAAAGCTTGTGGCAGTGCCTGAATCTAGTGCCTTAGGGCAGGTCAAAGGAGCCGATTCTATCTTTGAAATCTATACAGAATCCTATGGAGAAAATCCTATTGTGATACAAGGAGCTGGAGCCGGAGCCGCCGTTACCGCACGAGGTGTCTTTGGCGATATCCTTAGAATTATTGGAAACAAATAAAACTAATTCCTATGCACATTCATAAAAAAGACCTCATTGCAACCATTCGCCTTACTCAAGAGGAAGTGAATCCTGATACAGTAAACCTCTTATTGAAGGATCCCACCCTGAGGGCAGATCATATCATTCTGAATCTTAGTGAGGTAAAGACACTTGATGAGGAAGATTTGGACACTCTATTCTATTTCTCAGAGATGTTCCGAACCGAGACCAACCATTCCTTCGTAGTGGTTTTCCCTGATTATGATCCGGATACTTTTCCAGAGGAACTAGTGGGTTGTCCTACTCTTCAGGAGGCTTTCGATATTATTGAAATGGAGGAAATCGAAAGAGACCTTTTCAAGGAATGATATGAAAAGATCTATGCTTTGGTTTGTCTTAGCACTATTATTGCTAGGAATAACCTTATTTTTGTTATTTACAGGAACTATTGAAAATCCTCTTTCTGGGTGGCTTCTCTTGCTTCTTTCTATCTGTAATACCATTACTTTAGGAAGGAGCTATGTAAGGTCTTATAAGAAAAAACAGGAGTAAAAACTATTTTTTTAAGTAAAAATCATTACTTTTGCACCCTTAAACAAATGACTGACGTGATGGAAAAAGTAATTGATGAAAGTAAGCAGGGAACAGCCCTTACAATGCAGGATGATCTTAAGAATACCCGAAAACTCTATATAGAAAGTTATGGTTGCCAGATGAATTTCTCTGATAGTGAGATTGTGGCTTCTATACTTCATAAAGTAGGCTTTAATACGACGAATGATCTTAATGAGGCAGACCTGGTGCTCATTAATACATGTTCTGTTCGGGAAAAAGCGGAGCAGACTATCCGTAAGCGTTTGGAGCAGTTCAATGCGGTAAAGCGTCATAAACCTGCAATGAAAGTAGGTGTATTGGGCTGTATGGCAGAACGACTTAAGCATAAATTTCTAGAGGAAGAACATATTGTGGATTTGGTAGTAGGACCTGATGCATATAAGGACTTGCCCAATCTCTTGGCAGAGGTAGATAATGGTCAAGATGCAGTGAATGTTCAGCTCTCTAAGGATGAAACCTATGCAGACATCTCTCCTATTCGCCTCAATAGTAATGGCGTAACGGCATTTGTTTCTATTACTAGAGGATGTGATAATATGTGTACATTCTGTATTGTACCTTTCACTCGTGGGCGAGAAAGAAGTCGTGATCCTCATTCTATCCTTGATGAAATAAAGGAACTTCAAGAGCGAGGCTTTAAGGAAGTAACCCTACTGGGGCAGAATGTAGATAGTTACCTCTGGTACGGGGGAGGGCTTAAGAAGGATTTCGAGAAAGCTTCAGCCATTCAGCAGGCTACAGCGGTGAATTTTGCCAATCTTCTGGATATGGTGGCGGTAGCTTTTCCTAAAATGCGTATTCGCTTTTCTACTTCTAATCCTCAGGATATGACTTTAGAGGTAATAGATACAATGGCAAAGCATTCTAACATCTGTAAGTATATACACTTACCTGTACAGAGCGGTAGTAACCGTATCCTTAAGGCAATGAATCGCTTACATACCCGAGAGGAATATTTTGCCCTGATAGATGGAATCCGTGAGAGAATCCCTGATTGCGCTATCTCACAGGATATGATTACAGGCTTCCCTACCGAGACAGAGGAAGACCATCAGCAGACCCTTTCTTTAATGGAATATGTGAAGTATGATTTTGGATTTATGTTTGCTTATTCTGAACGCCCAGGTACTTTAGCAGCACGTAAAATTCTAGATGATGTTCCTGAAGAGGTTAAGAAACGTCGCCTTACTGAGATTATTGACCTCCAGCAAAAGCACAGTCATTTCCGTACCCAAGCACAGCTCGGCAAGGTAGTAGAGGTGCTTATAGAAGGGAACTCAAAGAAATCTGATCAGGAATGGATGGGACGTAATACCCAGAACACAGTCGTTGTATTCCCTAAAGAACATTACAAAGTGGGGGATTTTGTGAATGTAAAAATAACCAATTGTACTTCCACTACTCTTATTGGAGAAGCAGTGGGGTATAGTGATATGAACTAATATATAACAAAATACAAATCGCTATTATGAAAAGGAATATAGGAAAATTGGACAAACAGATACGCTTACTATATGTATTGGTAGTAGCTATCTTAGGGGAATTTAAATTGCTTCCTAATCACGTATGGGCATCAGTCTTGGGAGTGATCTCAATGGCTTTTATAGTTACTATACTGCTCAATTTTTCGCCTATTTATAGGCTCTTTGGGTGGAGTACCTACAAAGAAAAGGAACGTAAAGAGGCGTAAGCCTCTTTATGCTTCTCTCTTCTGGCAGACAAATAAGCTATGTCCTTTCCCTAAATGATCATAAATTTTGACAACCTCCAAGCCCGCTTCCTCAAGATAGGAAAGCATATCTTGTGAATAGAACATCTTACTATTACCATTAGCCATTACTGAGAAGTATAGGCTGATTTGGGTGACACAATAAGCTCCTGTCTCATACTGTTGCCTATCCCAGTAGGATTCCATAATATATAAGCGAGAAGAGGAATTCATAGCTCTAGCTGCACGTCTAAGGATAGAGATTACCTGTTCAGGAGAAAAACAGTCTAGGAACTGACTCATCCAAATGACATCAAATCCAGAGGGAAAAGCCGTGTTCTCATCAAGCAAATTGGCGGGAAACTCTTTGATACGTTCAGCACCTACTTTCCCATCGGTAGCTTTACGCATCAGTGCTAGCTGTTGGGGTAAGTCCATAATGGTTACTTCTACTTCAGGCTGATAGGATACACATTCCATAGCCCATCGTCCAGTGTTACCTCCTACATCTAATAGTTTTTTGATTGGTTCAGAGAAAATAATAGCCAAAGCTTCCTTGAAAGAATGGTCTGAATAAAAATGGTCAAAAGCAAACCATTTTTCCTGTGCTTTTTTAGGGAGTTGAGAAAGTCCTTCATAGATGGTAGGCCAATTTCCAAAAACTTTCAGTCCTTCAGGGGTTCCTTTCTCTAAAGTTTCTTCCATATAAAACAGCCCTTGATAACAAACTTCGTGGATAAAGTCCATATTTACTCTTACAGATTCATCCTTGAGTAAGAACCAGCCTGCTTTGGTAAGGAAAAACTTATCCTCTTGTACAAGAACAGTACCTATAGAGAGAGAAGCCTCCAGTAGTACCTGAATGGCATAAGGAGAGCGGTTAGATAGGGAAACAATCTCTGGCTGCGTCAATCCTTGAGGGTGTTCATTAAGGAGCTGGAGAATGCCAAACTTCAACATTAGTCTGGATAACTGAAAAGCTACGGGAGCAAAAGCTATTTCTTGTGCTAGCCGTTGTGCTTCTTTTGCTGAGAGTTGTTCTTGGGTATAGCGTTTTTCTATATCAGGAGATAAGTTCATTGGATTTGTATTTTTATAGAATTTCTTGCAAAAGTACAGATTTTTTTGCAAGTTGCCAAATTTGTATCTAGGGGAATAAAAAAATGTTTTTTTCTTTCGTTTTTTTGCAAATTTTTTATATCTTTGCGCTTTGTTTCAACATCTATTCTAAGGTTCTTTTTTGGATGGGATTTTAGAATAGTGAGCAGGAATTATTCACTTAAATAGATGAAATAAAGAGAAAGAAAAAGTTAAATTTTTTGAGAAAAGAAAATTTATTTTGTCAAAAGTAGAAAAAGTTGTATTTTAGCACCAAAATTATTAAAAGATTATATAAATTAAATTTCAAACGTATGAAAAAAATTAAGATTTCATTAGCGTCTTTGGCCTTTATAGCTACTATAGGCTCTGTACAAGCGCAAGATGAAAACAACAAGTGGTCAATAGGGTTTGGTGTAAACGCTGTTGATGTACGTACGCCACACGATTTTGGAGAATTCCTAAAAGACTGGGCAGGGCCAAAAGACTTGAACATTCTTCCTGCTGTATCTAAGCTATCAGTAGCACGCTACTTAGGAGCTGGACTTTCAGCAGAGATTGATGGTTCATTGAATAAAATTAAAACAGGATTCGATGGAGCTGATGTAGATGAGTCTTTCTGGGCTGCTAACCTACAGGTGAAGTATGCACTTAGAAAAATCTTCACTCCTAAATCAGGATGGTTTGATCCTTATGTAAAAGTAGGAGGAGGTTATTTCTCTCTAGGAGACAAAGATGGTATCAAGGCTCTTGCTGGTGGAGGAATCAACTTCTGGTTCACAGAACACCTTGGACTAAACCTTCAGACAGGTTACCACCACGGTTTCCAAAAAGATGGTTCTGACTATTTCCAACATTCAGCTGGAATCGTTATCAAATTCGGTAGCAAAGATACTGACAAAGATGGTATTCCAGATCAAAAAGATGACTGTCCACAAGTAGCTGGATTAAAAGAATTCAATGGATGTCCTGATACGGATGGAGATGGTATCCCTGATAAAGAAGATGCTTGTCCACAAGAAAAAGGATTGAAAGAATTCAATGGATGTCCTGATACAGACGGAGATGGTATTCCTGATAAAGAAGATGATTGTCCTGAAGTAGCTGGATTAAAAGAATTCAACGGATGTCCTGATACAGATAAAGATGGTGTTGCTGATAAAGATGATAAATGTCCTGAAGTTGCTGGTCCAGTAGAAAATCAAGGATGTCCTTGGCCTGATACAGACGGAGACGGTGTACTTGACAAAGATGACTTATGTCCTAACGAAGCTGGTCCTGAAAGCAACAAGGGTTGTCCAGAACCTAATGAAGATGATCGAAACCGCTTGAACCAATATGCTAAGACTATCTTGTTTGACACTGGTAAAGCATCTATCAAGTTCGAATCTGCTGAAGTATTGAACCAAATCATCAACGTTCTTAAGAAATTCCCTAACAGCCGTTTCCGTATCGAAGGACACACTGACAGTGTAGGTAAGAAACAAAAGAACATTGAGCTTTCTCAAAACAGAGCGGATGCAGTAAAAATATACCTCATCCAAGGTGGTATTGATCAAAGCCGTCTCGAATCTATAGGTTATGGTCCTGACAAACCAATCGCTTCTAACAAGAACAAGAAAGGTAGAGAACTTAACCGTCGTGTAGAAATCAACCTTATAAAATAGTTTAAGCTTACTATAGAAAAGGCTATCCGAAAGGGTAGCCTTTTTTTATTAGATAGTTTTCTTAAAAAGTTTCTTTTTCTCAAGAAAAAAAACTACCTTTGTAAAGGTTTTTATTACTTTCATTTATGAAAAAATATTTTATGACATTCAATGCACTCCTACTGACCTGTACAGTAGGTTTTGCACAGAAAATCCATTTCGAAGAATATGACCTTCCTAATGGATTACATGTGATCTTGCATCAGGATCATTCAGCTCCTGTGGTAACTACCACAGTGATGTATCACGTAGGAGCAAAGGATGATCTCCCAGGAAAGTCAGGATTTGCTCACTTTTTCGAACATCTCCTTTTTGAAGGTACCAAGAATATTCCTAGGGGGCGTTGGTTTGATATTGTTTCTGCTCACGGGGGGGATAACAATGCTTTTACTGATGTAGATAAGACATACTACTATGAAACCCTTCCTTCCAATAGCCTACAGTTAGCCCTATGGATGGAGGCTGAGCGGATGCTTCACCCTGTAATCAATCAGGTGGGAGTAGATACCCAGAAGGAAGTAGTCAAAGAGGAAAAGAGAGAAGGGACAGATAATGTACCCTACGGAAAAATTATCTATATGCCTGTGGTACAGAACCATTTGTTCGAAAAACACCCTTATAAACAAGCCACTATTGGGCGTATGGAGGACTTAAATTCTGCTAAGCTGGAAGACTTTATTCGTTATAATAAACGTTACTATAATCCTAATAATGCCGTATTGGTAGTAGCAGGAGATTTTGATAAAGCACAGGCTAAGAGCTGGATAGAAACCTATTTTGCTCCTATCCCAAACAATGTATCGAAGCCTGTTCGTGATTATCCTATGGATGCCCCTATTAATCAGACCCTTAAGGTAACAGACTATGATGCCAATATTACTACCCCTGCAAAGGTACTAGCCTGGCGTACTCCTAAGATGACTGATCGAGATGCTAGAGCAATGGATTTTATCCAGGCAGTGCTTGCTGACGGAAAAAGTGCTCGCCTTTATAAAAAAATGATAGAAGAAAAGAAAGAAGTTCTTGAATTTATCTCTTACACCTGTAATTATGAAGATATAGGTATCCTGATGCTAGCTGCTGTAGCACAAGGCAATACGCCTCTTACTCAAATTACAGATGATATGGATGCCGAAATAAAGAGAATACAGACAGACCTTATTTCAGAAAAAGAATACCAGAAAGTATTGAACAAATTCGAGACAGGCTTTGTGGCTGCCAATTCCAATGTGCGAGGAATCGCTTATTCTTTGGCGATGGGCTATACATTCTACAAAGATACCAATATAGTTAATAAGGAATTAGAACTTTATCGAAATATTACACGTGAGGATATCCGTAGAGTAGCACAAAAATATCTCAATCCTAATCAACGCTTGGAGATAGACTATCTTCCTGAAAAAAAATCCAACTAAAAATGATTTTACAATGAAAAAAATATTTATAACAAGCCTTTTTCTGCTGACTTCTTTGGGTGTATCAGCACAAATAGACCGTGATAAGATGCCAGAACCCACCCAAATGCCTACTTTTGTCCTAGGGAATCCAGTGATTACCAAGCTTCCGAATGGGCTTACTCTTATGGTGGTAGAAGATCATAAGCTTCCACGTGTGTCAATGAGCTTAACTATAGATAATCCACCCATTAATGAGACCAAGAAGCCAGGACTTTATTACCTTACTTCAGCTTTAATGGGAGCGGGTTCTAAGAATATTTCCAAGGAGGCTTTTGTAGAAGAAATAGACCTGATGGGCGCTAATCTGTATATATCTGCGGATGGAGGATCTACTTATTCCCTGACGCGTTATTTTCCTCGTGTGTTGGAGCTTTTTGCTCAGGCGGCTATAGAACCTAACTTCTCTCAAGCAGAATTAGATAAAGCTCGTGATAAGGCAATTGCGTCCTTAAAAGCAGAAGAGAATAGTACTCAAAGCATTATTTCTCGTTTGAATAGTACCTTGACCTATTCCAAAGCTCACCCTTATGGGAGCTTCTATACTGAGGAATCCTTGAAGAGTATTACCCTGAGTGATATTAAGAGTTTCTATAAAGAACATTTTTCTCCTGCAACTGCTTATATGGTCGTAGTAGGAGATATTACAGCTGATGAAGTAGAAAAATTAGTTAAAGATAATTTCCATAAATGGTTGCCAGCGAAGTCTCTACAACTTTCTACACCTACTCCGATTGATGTACAATATACACAGGTGAATCTTGTAGATGTACCTACTGCAGTACAAACAGAAATCAGTGCTTTGAATCTCTATAATCTTAAGATGAGTGATAAGGACTATTTTGCGGTTCGAGTAATGAATTACATACTAGGTGGAGACTACGGAAGTTATATCAATATGAATCTAAGGGAACAACACGGTTATACTTATGGAGCACGTTCTTATATGGGTACCAATCGATTTACTATGGCAAATTTCTTTGTATCGGTAAGGGTACGTAATGAGGTAGCTGCTAAGTCAATTGTTGAAATTCTTAAAGAAATTAAGCGTATCCAGACGGAAGATGTTTCGGCTAAGAAGTTAGAGGAGGTAAAAGGGCAACTTATAGGTCGCTTTGTGATGTCTACTGAAAATCCTTCTACTATTGCTTCTTTGGCTCTCAATAGAGAAATACAAAAGCTCCCAGCAGACTTCTATACCAATTATATCAAAAATATAGAAGCTGTTACTGTTGCCGATGTAAAAAGAGTAGCTAATAAATACATCAAGCTAAATAACTTGAGATTTATTATTGTAGGAAAGGCAGCGGATTTTGTTAAAGAATTAGAGCAAATAAAGCATAATGGAAAGCCTCTTCCCGTATTCTACTATGATAAATACGCAAATAAGTTGAAATAACCTCTTTCATAGGATTATCTGGTGGTTTCCTTCAGGGGAGCCACCTTTTTCTATAAATCTTGAGCAATACAGAGAAACATGAGTTTAGGGAAGGTAAGAAATTATCAACAAAATTCATTTTGTATTGATTTTGGTATGTTTTTTGCAGTTTTTTCAAAAAAAATGATATCCAATGAGAACAATTATTACAACAGTTTTTTTAAGCCTATTTCTATTTTCTTGTGCAGGAGTACAAGTAACTTCTGATTATGACAGTAAGGCGGACTTTACCCGCTATAAGACCTTTGCTTTTCTCAAAGAAGGTGTGGACAAGGCAGAGGTATCGGACTTGGATAAGAAGCGAATCCTTAGAAGCATCGAGGAAGAGATGGTCAAGAAAGGCTATACACTTTCTGAGCAACCAGATGTGTTTGTTAATTTCTTTACCAGAGAGCGAGAGAGGCAGGATATCTATCAGAGTGTAGGGATAGGCTGGGGCTGGGGACCCGTATGGGGAAGTACTGTACAAGTAGCTCCTACAACTACTGAGGGTATTCTCTTCATTGATATTATCAATGCTCAAGGAAAAGACCTTATCTGGCAAGGTAAGGGGGCGGGGCTCCTCTCCGAATCAAGAAATAAGGATGAGCAAATACGGCTCTTTGTATCAGAAATTCTTAAGCAATATCCTCCTGACCTGAAAGCAGAACAGGCAAAGAAATAAAAGGAGTTTTTTTCTCAGAAAAAAATACTTTTTGAACCTAAAAAGATAGAGAAAATGACCTTTTTAGGGTTGAATAAAAAGTTAAAAAAAGCTAATATTTAATATAATATAAAGGTTGTTCATAGTGTTTTGTGTTTTAACTAATTGATTTACAGAAATAAAGACTGATTTGAAATAAGTTATCAACAATTTAAAAAAAATGAAAAAAAACACTTTTTGTATTAAAAAAAATAGTAACTTGCGCCGAAATTAGACAATTAGAAAATATACTTGAAATGAATATGCGAAGTTTAAAAAAACCAATGTTAGCCTCTCTCTTATTGGCATCCCTTTTAGTAGGGTGTGGTAAGAAAGGTACTGATAAGAATACATCTAGTGCAACAGGTTGGAAGATCAATGCAAAGGAGGGTGGTTTTCAGTATAATACAAACTTTAGGGAACAAGAAACAGGTCCTGGATTGGTGTTTGTAGAAGGAGGTACTTTCACAATGGGGAAAGTACAGGATGACGTGATGCACGACTGGAATAACACCCCAAGCCAACAGCACATACAGTCCTTCTATATGGATGAAACAGAGGTAACCAATAAAATGTATATGGAGTACCTAGACTGGCTTAAGCAAGTATTCCCTCCAGAGGACAAAGAAGGGCACTATAAGAACATCTATGTAGGAGCACTTCCTGATACATTGGTGTGGAGAAGCCCCCTAAGTGCTAATGAGACAATGGTTAATGAATACCTTCGCCATCCAGCTTATGCCAATTATCCTGTAGTAGGGGTGAACTGGGTACAAGCAGTACAGTATAGTAGCTGGAGAACCAACCGTGTGAATGAGTCTATCCTAGAAAAAGACGGATTTATTCAGCAAGGTTCTCGTTATCAGGTAGATGCAGAAAGTACTTTTAGTACTGATACTTATCTAAATACACCAGAAAACTCTTATGGAAGGAAAATAACTGAGTTTGCCGGTAAGAAAAAGACAAATAAAGAGGGAAATCCTACTTATGCAAAACATACAGACGGAATTCTTCTTCCTGAATATCGCTTACCTACTGAAGCAGAATGGGAATATGCAGCTAAATCCTTAAGTGGTATCCGTGAGTATAATAGTGTTCGTGGTCGTAAGAAATATCCTTGGGCAGGGCGCTATACCAGAACTTCTAGAAGAGCAGTAATGGGAGACCAGATGGCAAACTTTAAGCAAGGGCAAGGGGATTATGGAGGACTTGCAGGTTGGTCAGATGACAAAGGTGATATTACCACTGAGGTAAAAACATTCCCAGCTAATGACTTTGGTCTTTATGATATGGGAGGAAATGTTGCCGAATGGGTAGCAGACGTATATCGTCCTAGAGTAGATGATGAACTTAGTGACTTCAACTACTTCCGTGGTAACGTATATGCTAAAAATAAGATAGATGAAAATGGTAAATTGGTAGTAGTAGATGCACATTCTATCACTTATGACACCTTAAGTAACGGAAAGACTATGTATAGAAACCTTCCAGGTCAGTTAGCTAAAGTAGCAGTAGATGAGAATGAGACCTACCTACGTTATAACTTCACTACTGCTGATAACCGTAACTTCCGTGATGGAGATAGAGTTTCAAGTAAGGAATATGCTAAGCTTACTCTTGAAAAAGGAGAAAAAAGTATAGATTCTCTTAATGCAAGCCAAAGAGCTAACGTATCACGAACAATGTATAATTCACCTAATCAGAAGATTGTTCCTGATGGACAAGGAGGTATAGCTAGGATATATGACCCATCTAATGATAGAACTACCCTAATAGATGATGAATCACGTGTGATTAAAGGAGGTTCTTGGAAAGATCGTGCTTACTGGATAGATCCTGCTCAGCGTAGGTCCCTCCCTCAGTATAGTGCTACAGACTACATAGGATTCCGCTGTGCAATGAGCCGTGTAGGAGGAAAAGCTAAGAAAAGTAAGTCTGCTAGAGGTTAAAAATAAAAATTAAATTCTCTATAAGAGAGGCTATCTGGAAAAAGGTAGCCTCTCTTTTTTATAGTTCAAATAAAATAGCTTAATGAACCTATTTTTTTACTCAAAAAAGGCTGAATAATGAAATATAATTCGTAACTTTGTAAGGTGAAATAAATAAGTAAAAAATAATATCTGAAATGGACAAATTAACAACCTCTGATGCTTCTGAGAAGTTCAAAAAATATATGATAGAGACCGCTAAGAAGCTTCAAAAGCGCATTGTCCTTCCTGAAGGAGAGGAAGACAGAATTCTTTCGGCTGCAGCTCAGTTAGCACAGGATGAATTGGCACACCTGACGATCCTAGGAGAGGAAGAAAAAGTGTTAGCTCGTGTAAAAGAGTTAGGACTCAAATGGAATACAGAACGTATCAAAATTATCTCTCCTAAGCAAAGTCCTTCCTATGAAGCTTATTGGAAGAAATTGTATGAAATTCGTAAGGAAAAAGGGATGACAGAGGAGCAAGCTCAAGAGCTAATGCTAGATGTATCCTATTACGGAACAATGATGGTTTTTATGGGAGAAGCTGATGGGATGGTTTCTGGAGCGGTGAACTCTACTGCACATACCATCCGTCCATCCTTACAGTTTGTAAAAACGAAGAAGGGAGTAAAGACTGTTTCTTCAGTATTCTTTATGATTTTGCCAGATAGAGTGCTTGTATATGGGGATTGTGCTGTAGTGCCCAAGCCTACTGCAGAACAATTAGCAGAAATTGCTATCACTTCTGCTGATTCGGCAAAAGCTTTTGGAATAGAGCCTAAGGTAGCCCTGCTTTCATACTCTTCAGGGACTTCAGGAAGTGGAGAAGATGTGGATAAAGTACGTGAAGCTACTGAGATAGTAAAAGCACAACGTCCAGACCTTGCTGTAGAAGGTCCTATTCAGTATGATGCGGCTGTAGATGCTACTGTAGCTAAGCAAAAGATGCCTAATTCTCCTGTAGCAGGGCAAGCGAATGTACTTATTTTCCCTGACCTTAATGCTGGAAATATTACCTATAAAGCTGTACAACGTGAGACGCGTTCTATTGCGATAGGTCCTATGCTACAAGGCTTGCGTAAGCCTGTGAATGACCTTAGCCGTGGGGCAACAGTACCTGATATTTATAATACTGTACTGATTACTGCTATACAAGCTGGAATGGAAGAATAATACTTTTTCATTTTTTTGGATTTTAAATAGTAAAGAAGGCTGTCCGTAGGGATGGCTTTCTTTTTACGTTGCAAAAATACAATGTTTGCAATTCAAAAGCAAGTTATAAGCACGTTAATAATACTATATTTTTTTGTTATAGAACCTTAAAGGTTTGTTTTTTTTTCTTTTAGTAGTGAGAAGTAGGTTTGTAAGAAGAGATAATAGAGGAGGTAAAAAAGAGGCTGTCCTTACTAGGACAGCCTTTCTGTATAATAAAATATCAATATGAAAAATATTATTGAATAACAATAGATTTTATAATATTTTCAAAGTTGCTACCACCACTTTTGTTCAGATTTTTATAATTCGTTGCAGAGCCATAAGGTACATAAATAGCGTTAAGTGTAACACCTTGAAAAGCTTGCATACCTGCTTTATTAATCTCAAAACCTACAGGATTTTCTAAGATGAGAGTACGTAGGGAACTACAGCCAATAAAAGTACGTTTTTCGAAACCACTAATCCCTTTAGGAATAGTAATGGTTTTAAGTTTGGTGCAATTGGCAAAAGCTTGCTCTTTTATACTTGTTACAGTCTCTGGAATATTTATATATCGCAAATTAATGCAATTTGAAAAAGTAAAAGCTGCTATAGTTGTAAGTCCTTCTGGTAGTTCCACTCTTCTTAGTGCTCCACAGCCAGCAAAAGCAGATGCCTGAATCTCTGTTACAGCATCTCCTATAATCACCGTAGAGAGTTTATCTCGTAGCTCAGGCACAGCAGCAAATGCCCCTGTTGCTATAGTGGTAACATCTCTGAGCTTAGGATCTAAGTTCATATCTATATAGGAAGTCTTAGGGTTAAGCCATTTTACTAACGTTTTTCCATCAGAGCTCAATTCATAATCTATGGTGGAAATAGGGTTTCCTGTTAGGGAAATTCCTGTAGTAGGCCAACCTGTAGCGGTTTTAGGTCCGTAGAATATTTTTGCTTCTTTATCAATGTAATAGTCTCCTATGCTTCCTACACTATTGGCAGGAGTACCATTGTCAGCATATATTTTGGAACCGTCAGCTCCGTTTTGTCCATTGGTACCTGGATTTCCTTGATCTCCCTGAGCTTTGGTAGTTGTCTTCACTCCATCTATTGCCCAATAACCATCTATTATAGAGAATACAGGGGTACGTCCATCTTGACCTTTATCTCCTTGAGCCTTAGTAGTTGTTTTAACACCATCTATTGCCCAATAGCCATCTATTATAGAAAGTAAAGGGGTACGTCCATCTTGACCTTTATCTCCTTGAGCCTTAGTAGTTGTTTTAACA
>NZ_CAURLX010000025.1:0-33794 GCF_963525585.1 uncultured Capnocytophaga sp.
TTGCGCTCTTTACCGAGGTGCCTACCACCAATACCAAGGATATCAATACCCATTTGCACACTATGCAAAAGGCTTGGAAGGAGCGGGGTATCTCTTTTCGCTATAAGGGAGACTCTACCAAGGCATCGCTTATCTCAGCAGTTTTCCATTCCCAAATCACCCCTGAGGAAAATACCCTTTTTGTAGGACACGTAGGAGTATTGGTTCCCTATGAGGGCAAACTTCTTTTTGTGGAAAAACTTGCTTTCCAAGAGCCTTATCAGGCAATTATTTTTGATAATCGCACCCAGCTAAGTGATTACCTAATGAACCACTACGATGTGGAATGGGAGCAACCCAATGCAATTCCGTTTATAATGGAAAACAATGCATTAATGGAAGGTTACCGTCCCAATCCGTATAAGAAAGCAAATCTATAGTTTAAAAGCTATCCTGAAAAGGATAGCTTTTTTGATATTAGCTATTCTCCCATTTTTCTTCTTCTAGGTTGATTTGCCTTTCGAAAGATCGGATAAGTTCCTCATTGATACGAGGGTTTTTGTTCATCTGTTCAAGGAAATCCCTTTGGTGTCGTAGGATTGCAATATATTTTTCACGGACTTCAGGGGTAGCACTACACTTAGGAGTGTCCAAGTGGAATTGCCATATGTCCTTTTGATTCTGTAGGAGAAAACTATTGGTAATGCCTTCCTTATAGTGGATGTCCATATATTCCAAAGCTACACGAGCAAGCTCCTTACGGATAAGGGTTTCTGCTTCTATATCAGGAATATGGTCATCATAGTCAGGGAACTTCACCCACTTAATGAGAAAAGGAAGGGTAAGTCCCTGGAGGATAAGAGTTACCAGAATAACGATAAAGGTTATATACAGAATGAGGTTACGGTAAGGGAAAGGCGCTCCATTATCCAGCGTAAGGGGAATAGAGAGGGCTACCGCTAGGGAGAGAACTCCTCGCATCCCAGCCCATCCTAGAATTAGTGGAACACCAATATTGTGATACCTACGTCCGTCAGCTACTTTGATAAACCGTTTCATAATTTGGGTGGTAACAATTGCTCCATAGGCACACAAAATACGTACTCCAATGAGAGTTCCTGTAATAAGCAATCCATAATAAGTGGCGGTAGTAAGGCTGATTCCTTCCTCCCTTATCCCTTCAAGAATCTGAGGAAGACTTAGCCCTATGAGAGAGAACGCTAAACCATTAAGAATAAAAATAATATTGTCCCATACAGCCATCACTTTATTACGGGTGGAGGCGGGGAAGATGGTATTCCTATGATGATGTAAGTATACCCCTCCAGCCACCACAGCCAGTACGCCTGATGCTTGAGCCTCGTTGGCAATCATATACATAAGGTAAGGAGTCACAAGGGTAAGAACGATGTCCATATTCGCATCGGTGGGGAGCCACTGGTGTAGGAGCTTAAGTATCCATCCTATAAGAAGTCCTATAAGAAGTCCTCCGAAGACTACCCAGAGAAATCCTCCCGCCATCTCATACCATACGAACTGCCCTGTGGTAACCACCAGAGCTGCAAATCGGAATACAATCAAAGAGGAGGCGTCATTCAACAAACTCTCATTTTCTAAAATTGTAGATAACCGATGAGGTACTTTGACAAACTTAAGAATAGCCGAGACACTTACCACATCGGTAGAGCCTATCACTCCTCCAAGTAGGAAGCCTAAGGCAAGGGAAAATCCAGGTAAGACCATATTGGCAACCCAAGCCACAGCTGCTGCGGTAATGAATACAACTATAAAAGCAAAACTCAGGATAATACGCCTCCACTTCCAAATCTCTTTCAGTGAGATAGCCCAAGAATCGGCATAGAGTAGGGGAGGAAGAAAAATAATTAATACCCAGTCAGGGTCTATAGTAACATTAGGTAAGTTTGGAGTCATTGCCATTACTAACCCTCCCAAAACTAGAAGAATAGGATAGGCGATTCGGATACGATTGGCTAACATTGTCAGCGCAATGATTACAATAAGTAATAAGAGCAAGTAAGGAAAGTAGGCAACCATAGGAAAATATTATTTTACCGATGCAAAGATATAAAAAAGTTGTTTTAAGAGGAAGAAAAATAAGACAAAAACATCTTTTATGTAAAAATAAAGCAAAAGGAGGGGATAAGATTCTAAGAAATCTTGATAAAAAGGTATGTTTTTAACAAGAAAGAAGAGTTTTTTTTAAGTTTTCCATAATAAGGATGAGAAAGTGGTGAATCGCAAAAAAACGGTCAAAAAAGTGGGTTATATGAGAAAAAAAACGTAACTTAGCACCACTTTTCAGATAAATAAAAACATTTATATATGAAGGAGTTTAGAATAGAATCCGACCTCTTGGGAGAACTACAAGTTCCCAAAGATGCTTACTATGGTGTACAAACCCAACGTGCCATAGAGAACTTTCACATTTCAGGAAGTAAGATGAGTGATTATCCTGAGTTCATCCGAGCTTTCGCTTTTGTAAAATTAGCAGCTGCTCAAGCCAATGCTGCTTTAGGGGTACTTCCTAAAGAAATAGGAGCCGCAATAGAAAAAGCCAGCCAAGAAGTAATAGATGGAAAGCTCCACGACCAATTCCCTGTAGATATGTTCCAAGGAGGTGCAGGTACCTCTGTAAATATGAATTCCAATGAGGTAATTGCTAACCGTGCTTTGGAAATTCTAGGATATGAAAAAGGAGACTATGTACATTGTTATCCTAATGACCACGTGAATTGCTCTCAGTCTACCAATGACTCTTATCCAACAGCCATTAAGCTAGCGTTATTCAATATGAATAAAACATTGGTAAAACACGTAAAAGAGCTTGCAAAGGCTTTCCGTGCCAAAGGACAGGAGTTTGCCAATGTAATTAAGATGGGACGTACGCAATTACAAGATGCTGTTCCGATGACTCTCGGGCAGGAATTTGAAGCTTATGCAGTGAGCCTTGAAGCAGAGATTGCTACACTTGAGAAAACAGCTAAATCATTATTAGAAATTAATATGGGAGGTACCGCTATAGGTACAGGACTTAATGCCCCTCACGGTTATGCAAAGCTATGTACAGAGAACTTAGCTAAAGCCACTGGAGAGGCATTTGTACTTTCTCACGACTTGGTGGAAGCTACTCCTGATACTAGTTCTTATGTGTTCTACTCTTCAGGATTGAAAAAATTTGCTGTAAAACTTTCTAAGATATGTAATGACTTACGTTTATTAGCTTCAGGACCTCGTGCAGGATTGAGCGAAATCAACTTACCTCCTATGCAACCAGGGTCATCTATTATGCCTGGAAAGGTAAATCCTGTAATTCCAGAAGTAGTGAACCAAGTGTGCTTTAAGGTAATTGGAAATGACCTTACCGTTACTTTCGCAGCTGAAGCAGGACAATTGGAGCTTAACGTAATGGAACCTGTGATCTGTCAGTCTATTATGGAATCTATCGTATTCTTACAGAATTCAGTAGATACCCTTAAGGATAAGTGTATAGTAGGTATTACAGCTAATCGTGAAGTATGCCTTAATATGGTGAAAAATAGTATAGGTATTGTAACAGCCCTTAATCCTTACATAGGTTATAAAAACAGTACCAAAATTGCTAAAGAAGCCTTACAGACAGGTAAAGCAGTGTATGACTTAGTCCTTGATCACGGATTGCTTTCCAAAGAAAAATTGGATGAAATCCTTGATCCTAAGAATATGATTGTGGCTAAATAAGCAGCTGAATACTTGTATCATAATGTTTTTTAGAAAGCTCTCCTATTTTGGAGAGCTTTTTTTAGTTTGAATATGTTCATTATGAGTAAAAAAAGAATAGATAACAGATTCTGTTATCTATTCTTTTAGTTAATTTCAGAGAACTACCATATTTTGATACGATCTTCAGGTTTTTTATAGAGCTTATCACCTTCTTTTACATCAAACGCCTTATACCAGCTATCTACATTGGTTAGTGGTGCAAAAGCACGGAAATAGCCAGGAGTATGAGGGTCTGTCTTCACCTGGTTAGTCATATAAGCATCGGTGGAGAGGGTACGCCATACAGTTGCCCAAGAGATAAAGAAGCGTTGTTCTTGGGTAAAGTTACTGATTTTTTCTATCTTTCCGTGGTCATTTAGGTACATTTGTAAGGCATCATAAGCAATGTTTACGCCACCTAGGTCAGCGATATTCTCTCCATTGGTGAAAATACCATTAACAAAGATTCCTTTTACAGGTTCATACTGGTCAAATTGCTTAGCAAGAGCCGCAGTAACTTTTTCAAAGTTTTCTTTATCAGCAGGAGTCCACCAGTTTTGAAGGTTTCCTTCAGCATCGAACTCGGCACCACTGTCATCAAATCCGTGTGTAATCTCGTGGCCAATTACAGCACCTATACCTCCAAAATTCACAGCAGGATCAGCTTCAAAGTTGAAGAATGGAGGCTGTAGGATAGCTGCAGGGAATACGATCTCATTATAGAGTGGATTGTAATATGCATTAACCGTTTGAGGAGTCATCCCCCATTTGCTCTTATCTACGGGTTTGCCTACTTCCTCTTCTAAGCTTTTCTGGTAAGCCCATCTGGCTACCTCACGTAAGTTTTCAAAGAGAGAAGCTTGCCCATTAAGCTGGAGCTTACTATAGTCCTCCCATTTATCAGGATAACCTACTTTTACCTTGAAAGTGCTAAGCTTATGAAGAGCTTTTTCTTTAGTATCTGCACTCATCCAAGTTACATTCTTAATATGTTCAGCAAAGCTCTTATTAAGGTATCCTACAAGGGTTACCATTTCTTCCTTAGCTTTGGCAGGGAAATATTTTTCTACATATAGTTTTCCGAAAGCTTCTCCTACAACCCCATTGATGAGGGAAAGAGCACGCTTGTTCATAGGGCGTTGCTCCTGTTGTCCTCTGAGGTATTTGCTATAAAAATCAAAAGAGAGCTCGTCTAGAGTGGCATCTAAGTTGGTAGCATTATTGGCAACAAGCTGGTAGCGAAGGTAATCCTTTATTAAGGGTAAGTTCTTTTCATTGAGAAACTTATCATATTCTTTGTATAAACGAATTTCACTAACCACCACCTTATCGGTATTTACCCCTACTTTCTTGAGGTAAGCGGGGAGATTAAGGTTTTTCACGAGCTTGGAGAGTTCCTCCATTGTCTGAGGGTTATAGCTACGATTTGGGTCGCGATCTTCCTCATTGGTAAGCATCAGTTTGGCGAGGTCTTTCTCAAAAGCGACCTGTTGAGCAGCTTTCTCGGCAGCCTTTGGCTCTCCTAAGAGCTTAAAGATATCCGTTACAAAAGTCTGGTACTTAGTGATAGCCTCTGTATTGCTATCACTTTCTTTTTGGTAATAATCTCTTCCGAGTCCGAGCCCAAAATTACCCAGATAGATAGTATTCTGGTTAGAATCCTTCATATCAGCATATACGCCCCAGCCACAGATAGGGTTTTCTCCTAGAGGGGTTGCCTCTTCTAGGTAAGCCTGTAGGTCAGAGAGGTTTTGTATTGCTTGAATTTTCTTAAGGGTAGGCTCTAGAGGGGTAAGTCCTGCTTTGTTACGAGCATCCATATCCATATAGTTCTTGTAGAGAATTTGTATTTTTTCTCCCTCACTTCCAGCTGGATATTGTTCCTTTAGGAGGTTATCAAGAATGGTCAGGCACTGCTCGTCAGTTTCTTCCCGAAGCATATAGAAAGTACCCCAAGAAGGCTTATCGGCAGGGATTTTGTTAGTCTTCATCCATCCTCCATTGACGAAGTTATAAAAATCATCTTGAGGACGTACAGAGGAGTCCATAGCAGAAAGGTCTAAGCCTTTGTCAGTTGTTTCTTCTTTCATACTGTCTTTTTTAGTAGAGTTGCCACAAGCCACTATAAGAGCTAGGCAAGCACAGAAGGGAATTTTGTTCATATTTTTTAGGAATTGATGAATTATTCAATATTTTATTACCGTTACTTAATAGAGAAAGTCAGTCCTTTGTGTTCTCCTAAGCCATAATAGTGCTTAAAGTTATAGATGAGAGGTTCCCACTTGAGAGGATTTATCTTATTTCCTTCTATCACCAAGTCATCTTCAGCGTGTACTTGTACAAATTCAAGTTCTACTAAGGCATAGGTATCGCGATCAATGATATTTATTACCTTAGCTTCGGCCTGTATGGGACACTGGGCTATACGAGGAGGGCGTACCTTTTCAGAGGCTAATTGGGTAAAACCTCCTAGTGTAAATTTATCCTCAGTATGGGTGTATTTACTAGCTTTCTGAGGAGGGACAGGGTTCTTGGCGGTATAAGGAGCAATCGCCTCCACTTGTTCCCACATCTGGGCAGTAGGGAGGTTGAAAACAGCTTCAGGAGTACTCTTAACATTATCATACACCTGATTGAGCTTGACCAAGGCGATGACGGCATTTGTTCCCAGAGTAAAAGTACAGGAGATAGGAGTGATATCTGCCTTTCCTTTCTCGTCAAGAGTAGTAAGTAATACTACAGGGAACCCATAGTAGAACATATTAGGTAGAAATGATTTCATAATACTTTATGATTTAGAATAATAAGGCAAAGATACAAAAAATAATGATTGGGAATAAGTTATTATTTGTTAATTCTAATTTTAGAAAATTCAGAAAAATATTGGGTTGTCCAGAAAGGACAACCCAATATTTATTAACTGATTAAAACTACCAAACTTTTACACGTTCTTCGGGGGATTTGTAGAGCTTGTCTCCTTTTTTTACATCAAATGCCTTATACCAAGCATTGATATTAAGGAAAGGAGCATAGGCACGGATTGCCTGAGGGGTATGAGGGTCTGTTTTTAGCTGATTGATAAGGTATTTTTCTCTGGCTACTGCCCGCCATACGGTACACCAAGCGATAAAAAAGCGTTGGTTCTGAGTAAGTCCGCTGATTTTGCCTACTTTTCCATGATCTTTAAGATAGAGTTGTAGCGCATCGAAAGCAATATTGACCCCGCCAAGGTCAGCGATATTCTCCCCACTGGTAAGGGTACCATTGACAAAATGCCCTTTTACCGGTTCGTATTTGTTAAACTGAGTAGCAAGAGCTCCTGTTACTTTCTTGAAGATTTCCTTGTCCTGAGGAGTCCACCAATTCTTAAGGTTTCCATCAGCATCGAATTCAGCACCACTATCATCGAATCCGTGAGTCATTTCGTGTCCGATAACGGCTCCTATACCTCCGAAATTTACAGCAGGATCAGCATCGAAGCTGAAGAAAGGGGCTTGAAGGATAGCTGCAGGGAATACAATCTCATTACCTTGAGGATTATAGTAAGCATTCACGTTCTGAGGGGTCATTCTCCAGCGGGATTTATCCACAGGCTTCCCTACATCAGCTAGGCTCTTTTGGTAGCGCCAAGCTCGTACATTGGATACGTTTTCAAAATAAGAGGCTTGTGAAGCTGGAGCAATGGTCAGCTGAGAATAATCAGTCCATTTGTCAGGATAACCAACCTTTACTCCCATTTTAGCTAGCTTAGCCAATGCTTTTTCTTTGGTAGGGGCAGACATCCATTCTACTTCCTTGATGTGTTGAGCAAAACTCTTCTTAAGGTAGTCAATCAGAACAATCATTTCTTCTTTTGCCTTAGCAGGGAAGAATTTTTCTACATAGAGCTTTCCGAAAGCCTCTCCTAATAATCCATTAATGATACCCAGAGCCCGCTTATTCATAGGGCGTTGTTCTTTGATTCCTTTTAGGTAGGTACTATAGAAGCCAAAAGAAAGCTGATCTAGCTCTTGGTTTAGTGTATGTGTATTATTTGCGATGGTTTGAATCTTAAGATAATCCTTAAGTAAGGGTAAGTTTTGTTCATTTACAAAGCTATCATAAGCCTTATATAAGCGCATTTCTCCTACGATTACCTTATCGGTATTGACCCCTACATTCTTGAGGTATTCAGGCAGATTGATGTTCTTGACTAAAGCTGATAACTCATTCATTGACTGAGGGTTATAAAGAATGTTAGGGTTTCTTCTTTCCTCATTAGTATACATTAGCTTTGCGATATTTCGCTCAAAATCAACAATTTGCTTAGCTTTTTCTGCTGCATTTTTCTCTTTGATGAGGTTAAAAAGAGCAGTGAGATACTCCTCATACTTAACGAGAGCTTTGGTATTGCTTTCGCTTTGTTTTTGGTAGTAATCACGAGCCATACCTACGGAAAAAGCTCCTAGATAGACAGCATTAACTTGGGAATTCTTTTTATCGGCACCTACACCCCAATCACAGATAGGATTACCTCCTCTTCGGGTATCCTTTTCTAGATATTTTTGTAAGTCTGAGAGATTTTTTATTTGGTCAATCTCGTCAAATTGACTTTGGAGGGGGGAGAGTCCGTCCGCATTACGTCGGTTCCAGTCCCGATAGCTTTCATATAGGTCTTTTATTTTCTGCCCTTCACTTCCTGTAGGATAGGTCTCCTTCAGGAGATTATCTAGAATGGTTAGGCAGTTCTCATCAGTGATTTCACGAAGCATCGTAAAGGAACCCCAATTGGTTTTGTCCGCTGGAATTTCGGCGGTTTTCATCCAATTTCCATTGACATAATTATAGAAATCATCTTGGGGGCGCACTGAGGTGTCCATAGCTTTGAGGTCTATTCCACGTTCTATAGGATCATTTTTCTTATTAGAATGGGAACCACAAGCTACCAAGAAGCTCAAGGAAGCATACAAACAGAGTTTTTGTACATTCTTATTCATAAAAATATAGATTTTTTTCAGATGTTTTATCAAGCTTAAGGTGCTGTTATTTGGCTCAGAATGCTCAAGCAAGCAGGGATATTCCCCTCTCGGTAACGGCGTGCCCAGAAGGTGAAAGCCCATCGGACGAAATAACTGCCATAATTATATCTATCATCCTGAAATTCATTAATATAATATCTGTTAAATAAAGATTGTAGAGCTTCTACCTGAGTATCAGGATCTTCTTCTCTATCCATTATTTTCAGGATTTCCTTATATAGTTTATCGTTTTCTTCCATAAGAGGATATATAGCCATAAGGTATTCTAATTGCTGTGCAAGGCTGAATTCTCCTCCTTTACTAGGCTTAAGCTGATGGGTTTCTTCCTTCATTCGGCGTACGATTTCATCGCCGAAGTAATGCCAGAAAGATTCTAATTTTTTATTATCCCGATTTATATATTTCTGGAGGTGATAGAGGGTATGCTGATTTTCGTAATATTGCGCAAAATAACGGTTACTTTCGGGAAGAGGTTTTAGGTAAGGGCTGAATTCATAGTATTCTGTACCATAAGTATAACTGCGCTCACGAAAGAGTAGGTCCAAGGAATCTGTATTGAATTGGTTAAAATTCCAATAAAAATCCTCAGAGGAATCTTCTTCGGAATAGTCCTGTCCCCCTCCATCTTCTTCATAGCCGTTTTCGTCATCATAATACGCATCATCATAGTCATAATCTGAATCATCAGACTCATAATAGCCGTATTCATTAGGAGTAGTATCGGTTCTTTGATAAGTATAGAAGCTTACACCTAAGCCGTAGAGCATTATTAAGCCTGCAAGGATCAAAGCAGAGTTTCCTAATAAGTTAATATGCTTTTTTCTGAGAAATTTTCCTAATAGAAATAGAGGGAACCCAACGGAAAAAAGATAGATGAAAATAAGTCCTGTATGATCCTCCCATAGGCTGTAATAGTAGATATTGCGGAAAAACCACATCACAGAGGCTATTTCAAGAACACCTATATAAATAAGCTCTCCCCAGAGGATATTCCTTACCCAAGGAGATAGAGACTTGGGCGCCTGTCGCTTAGCAGTATACCACAAAGGAGCTATCAGGGCACCTAAGAATAAGCTTAAGGCAAAGAAGCTCACACTTACAATAAGAGTAGTTACTGATGAGAGGTGAAAGGAATTATCTAGATCCGTAATAGTATCCGATATAGGAGTGATAGTAAGTAAGGTAAAAAGTGTATCCTTAAAGAAATAAAATTGGAGATCACTATAGAAGAATTCGTCTAGAAAAATAAGCCCTATACCTAAGAGAATGCTTATGGAGACTAAAGCCAATTGTACCCATATGGTAGCGTGCAAAAAATAGTTTTTCATTGAAAAAATGACTTTTATATAAGACGCAAAAATAAGAATTTTTTCAGAAAAAGACAAGTTTTTCTTCTATGAATTACCATTCTCTTATCCAATGATTACAAATAAGGTACCTCAAAGATTGATTTTTCTGAGAAAGAGAGAAAACATCTAAATTTTTTTTGTAACTTTGCTCCAGATAACTAAGCAATATTATGGAAACAGCGATTGTAGCAGGAGGGTGTTTTTGGTGTATGGAAGCTATCTATAGGCGGCTTGTAGGAGTAGAGGAAGTGGTCTCTGGCTTTATAGGGGGTAATGTGATTCATCCTACCTATAAGCAGGTATGTAATGAGGAGACAGGTCATGCTGAAGCAGTACAAATCACCTTTGATCCTCAGCTAATTACTTATATGGAAATTCTTGAGATATTTTGGCAAGCTCATGATCCTACCTCTCTTAACCAACAAGGGGATGATATAGGAACTCAGTATCGCTCAGTAATTTTCTATACCTCAGAAGCCCAGCACCAGCAAGCTCTCTTGAGCAGAGAGCAGGCTCAGAAGCTGTACTTTGAGGCGCCTATTGTTACTGAAATTCTTCCTGCAATGGAGTTCTATCCTGCACAGGAGGATTATCACCAGAACTATTACGAAAATAATACTGATAGAGGCTATTGTATATTCTCTATTGCTCCTAAAATCAATAAGATACACAATTTGTTCAATTCTAAAATTAAACCTCAATACCAAACAATAGAAAATGAAAACCGAACTCAAAAAACTCTATGAAGGGAATCTACCACAGGTAACCCTCCTTACCAGTGCCCTTGAAGAGGCACAGATAAGCCCTATTATCAAGGATCCAATGACTTCTGCTTCTATTGCAGGTTATGGAGCTTTAGGTACTGATCAGCAAGTATTTGTCTTTGAAGACCAATGGGAAAAAGCCAATGAAATCCTCCAAGAGCTAAATCTCAAAAGTGAATGATAAAGCTGATTGTTTCCGATATGGATGGGACACTCCTGAACACCAATCACGAGTTTCCCAAGGATTTTATGCGTCTTTTTAAAGCCTTACAACAGCGAGAAATCACCTTCTGTGTGGCAAGTGGTAGGCAATATACGAGTTTGCTTCAATTTTTTGCTCCTATCAAGGAACAGATGAGCTTTATTGCCCAGAATGGCACCTTACTAATGCGAAATGATAAGGTGCTTTATGAAAATACTCTTAGTCCCTATCACCTACAACGTATCCTTTCAGTAGTGAAGCCTTCTTCACAGGTAGCTGTAGGATTGTATTCTAGGGCTCATACATATCTTTTCCCAACGACTCCCTATGCAGAATCCCAAGTACGTATCTATAACACTTCGGTGATTAAGGTAAGTGACCTTAGTGAGGTGCCTGAACCTATTAGTCAAGTATCCCTTTATGACCCTATTAATGCTAGGACGAATACTCTTCCTACACTCTCTGTTCTGGCTCAGGAAGGGCTTACCATTACTCTTTCAGGGACTCATTGGATAGATATTACCAATGCGGGAGCTAACAAAGGAGAAGCTCTTGTTGCCCTTCAGAAAGCCTTGGAAATCACTCCTGAACAAACAATGGCTTTCGGTGATCACCTTAATGATATCCAGATGATGAGGCAGGCTTCTTTCAGCTACGCAATGAAGAATGCAGAGGAAGAAGTCAAGGCGGTTGCTAATTATATAACAGAAAAAGATAATAATGAGAATGGAGTGTTAAAAACAATTGATAAAAAGTTAAATCTAAATCTTTTTTCTTAACAAAAAAGAATGCTATCTTTTTTTGGATTCTTCGTTTTTGTTAATAAATTGAATTTTCCAAATAAAAAGGAGGAATTAACTAAACTTTAAATAGGGATATTGCAGTATTCTTAGAAAGACGTACTTTTGCGCCGTGAAATTTTAAGCGCTCTTTGTTTAGAATTATTTAGAATTTTTCTAAACAGTAAAAAGAGGTAAGTCTTAAAGAAAAAATGTAAAATGCTTCAATCTAAAAAAATGTTTTTTACTTGGGTAGAGAGCTTATTAGTTTCATTAAGTATCACTGCTCTTATTACACTACTCTTACTTCCCTCCTTGGGAACCCGTGAAGACCTTCACCAAAGCCTGAAAGTAGAAACACCAAAGCCTGTGGCTGTACATCAGGATTTCGTACCTCTTACAGAACTATCCGTTCTTATCAGAGAAAGTAATAACCTTATTGGGTTCAGGGAAAAAATGGGGTATCGAGAATCCCGAAATAACTACTTTATTACCAATCCTTATGGGCATATAGGGAAGTATCAATTTGGAAAATCAGCCCTTAAGTTCTATGGTATTTCTGAAAAGGATTTTCTTAACAGTCCTTCCTTACAGGAAAAGCTCTTTGATAGGAGCCTCTCTCATAATAAGTGGAAACTACGCAATGAAATCAGAGATTATTCAGGCAAATACGTAGCGGGAGTATTGGTTACTGAATCAGGGATTCTTGCTGCAGCTCACCTAGTAGGGGTTAATAGTGTGAAATCTTTCTTTAAGTCCAAGGGCAAAAGTATGTATGCCGACGCCAATGGTACTACCATTACTAATTACCTCAAGAGCTTTCAGAATTTTGACCTCTCTCAGATTCCTGCGAGTGAGTATGACGGTAGAAAGATTATATAGAAACGTAATAAACTGATTCTAAAGAGACTTTCCAATATGGAGAGTCTCTCTTGTCTTTAACAAGAGCTAACAAATAATTGTTATACATTTAACCACGCTGATACTTGTTTCACGAGGTGATATACACTAATTTTGCAGTCTGAATGAAAAATTTTCCTATAGGGATATTCAATAGGATTATTTTTCGTATTTTTGCTATCTTAAACAGTGAAGAGATGTTAGAGAATATTCTTTTAGAAAATGCAAAAAAAGCTGTTGAGGAGTGCTATGGGGTATCCATAGAGAAACTAGAACTTCAGCAGACACGTAAGGAATTCGAGGGAGACCTTACTCTTGTGCTTTTTCCTTTGCTTAAGCTCATCAAAGCCAAGCCAGAGGAAATAGGAGAGCGTATAGGAGCTTATTTGGAAGCACAAGTGCCTGAAATAATAGGTTATAATGTGGTCAAAGGCTTTCTAAATATAGCTATTGCCGATCATTATTTCTTGCAGTTTCTACAGGAAATTCTTCCCAACAAGGCTTATGGAAAGGTGTCTGTTACTCAAGATGCACCTGCAATTATCGTAGAATACTCTTCTCCTAATACCAACAAACCTCTGCACTTGGGGCATATCCGTAACAATCTCTTGGGCTTCTCTATGGCGAAGATTCTAGAGGCAACAGGGAAAAAAGTATATAAAACCCAGATTATCAATGACAGAGGAATACATATCTGTAAGTCAATGGTGGCTTGGCAACTTTTTGGTAAAGGTGAGACTCCTGAAAGTACAGGAATCAAAGGAGATAAGCTCGTAGGAAAGTACTATGTGCTTTTTGATAAAGCCTATAAGGAACAAATAGAACAGCTTATCTCAGAAGGAAAAACCAAAGAAGAGGCTGAGCGTACTGCCCCTATCTTCCTACAAGCTCAAGAAATGCTTCGTAAATGGGAACAAGGTGATACTCAGGTGCTTGCTCTCTGGAAGCGAATGAACCAATGGGTATATGACGGCTTTGCAGTAACTTATAAAAACCTAGGAGTTAGCTTTGACAAGAACTATTATGAAAGTGAGACCTATCTATTAGGGAAGGATATCGTACAGCGAGGGCTAGAACAAGGTGTTTTTTATCGTAAGGAAGATGGCTCTGTATGGATAGACCTTACTGAAGACGGACTAGATGAGAAGCTTGTGTTACGCTCTGATGGGACTTCAGTATATATCACTCAGGATCTTGGAACAGCTACTAAGCGTGTAGAAGAAGATTTCCCTAGTACTACAGGAATGATTTATACTGTAGGGAACGAACAGGATTACCATTTTAAGGTGCTTTTCCTCATCTTACAGAAATTAGGTTTCTCGTGGGCACAACAGCTCTATCACCTAAGTTATGGAATGGTAGAACTTCCTAATGGGAAAATGAAAAGTCGAGAAGGCACTGTAGTAGATGCCGATGATCTAATGCAGGAAATGGTATTTGTTGCCCAAGAACTTTCTCAGGAATTGGGCAAGCTAGAAGGCTATTCTCAGGAGCAAAAAGAAGAACTTTATCATATCATAGGATTAGGCGCTCTTAAGTATTATATCCTTAAGATAGACCCTAAAAAACGAATTGCTTTTAATCCAGAGGAATCTATAGACTTTCAAGGGAATACGGGTCCTTTTATCCAATATACATATGCTCGTATTCAGTCTATTCTGCGTAAGGCAGGAACCCAAGAGACTTTCTCAACCAATATTTCCTTGCATCCTAAGGAAAAAGAACTCCTTAAGCTCCTATTGCTCTTCCCTGGAGTAGTCCAGAATGCAGCTCTTACCTATAGCCCTGCTGTAATAGCTAATTATGTATATGAGCTCGTGAAAGAATTTAACTCATTCTATCAGAATGTCTCTATCTTAGGGGAAGAAGACCTTCAGAAGCGAGCCTTCAGAGTACAGCTCTCTGCCAAGGTAGCCGAAGTAATTGCTATAGGATTCGACTTATTGGGAATTCAGGTACCAGAAAGAATGTAATTGTTTTTGAATTTTTTCCATAAAAAAACTGTCCCCGAAAGGGGACAGTTTTACAAATCAAAAAACAATAAACATTATGATTAAAAACGAAACCCTAAGCGAACTCCTGCATTAGGCTCTACAGCCCAGAACTTTTCATTAACAGCACTGCTGAAATTGCGTCCTATATTTACATAAGGAGCCACTACAAACTTACTGTTGAATACCCAAGCATAACCAGCTCCTACACCTATGATGAATGCATTCAAGCTTGTATCAGCTTCTCCATCTTTGGTATATTTACCAAAACGTGCTTTGATAAAAGGATTAAGATAGACTCCTACTGCATCGGTAGAGTCAAAATAATAGTTATATCCAACCTTAAAGCTCGTAGCATTGAACTTCCCTCCATTTTTAGGAAAGTAAGAAAAACGGTCAATAAAGAACAGTTCTCCATCTACTGACTGGTTGTCATCCAAGTAATACTCATATCCCAATTCCACCGAAGGAACTGCAATTACATTAAGGATATTAAGCTTTACTTCATTCTTATACGTCTGAGCAAAGGCACTTAAAGAAGTGAGTACCAATGCCATTGAGAAAAATAATTTCTTCATAATGGTGAGTTTTTATTTTTAAAGTGCAAAAATACTATTTTTTTTGGAATAAACTAATTTTATAGTCGAAAAATCCACCCTAAGGCGAGCATTGTTTCAAAGAAGAAGAAATCGTGATGTGCGCGATCGCTTTTACTCATTGTGGTACGAACATCATACATATTAATGTAACCACCACGGAGTTCTCCCACTAGCATCAGATGCTTGAAAAGAGCTACGTGTAAGCCTGCCTTAGCATTCATACCTACTCCTGCGACGTGGAACTCGTCATAACGCTCGCGATTAAGAATCTTAGTATTAGTCTTAGGATAAAGAACTCCAAAGCCTAATCCTTCTGTAAGATTGATTTGGATTTTGTCAGTATTGCGGATGCCAAAAAGGCTAGAGATATCATCCACACGAGCTCCTTCCACAAGTACATAGTTAAGTCCATCGGTATGTTCAAAAGTAAGGAAGTCCTCAGTGAGTACTTTATCTACATTATTATAGACTCCATCGTGAGCAGTTCCTGCATTCACACGACCATTTATTTTTACTGTTTGGTCTTGCACCATTACATACTTCATATGATCCACTCCTGCGGAGATTGTCCAGTTATCCCCTACATAATAGCCTAATCGGAAGTTTGTTTGTGGGATAGTCATACGCAAGGGGTTGATATAGTCAATATGCCAGCCTTTAGGTCTGTCTACTGCTTCTACATCATTGATGGTGAATTGGTAATCGTCACCACGGAAGGTAATATCAGAATTGGTATAATACCCACGATTACCTCCCCAGAAGAGGAAGAATTTACCTTTGTTCTTTTCTGTATATCGCTCCTGTGCTTGGGTACTTCCCACAACTGCTAAGAGTAACAAAAAAAATACTTTTTTCATTTTTTAAAAATTTTATGAATTTCAGGGCGCAAAAGTAGGAAATAATTATGAAAAAACAATGATTGGAATAGGTATTTTTTCCTCCTCAAATCTTCTCCTGCTTTTAGCCTTTTAGCTCTTAAGGAAATACTTATTTTTCATTGAATAAGGAAAGGATTCGTATGGCTTTCTCTATGGAATGTATCTGCTCAAAAGAGAGGATAAGGCGTAAGCCATTACGGGTTTCTTTCTCTGAGAGTCTGCATTTATCATTATTACGCTGAACAAAAGTAAGTACTCGTTGGAAGGCATTGCTTTGGTAGAACTTACTCTGTTGGTCAGGGATAAAGTAGCCTATCATCTTGCCCTGCTTCATTATCAGTCGTTCCATTCCCATCTGTGAGGCAATCCACTTGATGCGCACCGAATCTAGTAAGTCCTTTGCTTGAGTAGGAAGAGCACCAAAACGGTCTATTAGTTGTAGTTCATAGGAAGCAAGTTCATCCTCATCCTTGAGACTACTGAGCTGGTTATACAGCTTCAAGCGTTCGGAGATACTATTGATATAGTTATCAGGGAAAAGGAGTTCAAAGTCGCTATCAATCTGTGTATCAGTAACAAAAGAGGCTTCTGGTTCTGTTTCGGCATAGAGGTCGGCAAATTCGTTTTCCTTGAGTTCTAGCACTGCTTCTTGGAGAATTTTCTGGTAAGCATCGAAACCAATGTCATTAATAAAACCACTCTGCTCACCTCCTAGAAGGTCTCCTGCACCACGTATCTCAAGGTCTTTCATTGCAATCTGGATACCACTTCCTAGATCGGAGAATTGAGCGATGGCTTGGATACGCTTTCGAGAATCTTCCGGAAGTTCAGAGAGAGGAGGAGTAATGAAGTAACAGAAAGCTTTCTTATTACTGCGCCCTACCCGTCCTCGCATCTGGTGGAGGTCAGAGAGACCAAAGCGTTGTGCTTGATGAATGAAAATGGTATTAGCATTGGGAACATCTAATCCGCTCTCTATAATGGTGGTAGCTACAAGGATATCATAATCTCCGTTGATAAAGGCGAGCATCACTTCTTCCAGAGCTTTTCCTTCCATCTGCCCGTGCCCGATGCCTATACGTGCATCAGGTACCAATCGCTGGAGCATTCCTGCTACTTCTTTGATATTTTCTACACGGTTATGGATGAAAAATACCTGTCCGCCCCGTTGTAGTTCATAGGATATAGCATCACGGATAACCTCTTCACTGAATGGAATTACTTGACTATCAATAGGGTATCGGTTAGGTGGAGGGGTGGTAATTACCGAGAGGTCTCGAGCTGCCATCAGGCTGAATTGGAGTGTTCTCGGGATTGGGGTTGCCGTAAGAGTGAGCACATCTATATGAGCTCGTAGGGTTTTGAGCTTATCCTTGACTGCTACCCCAAACTTTTGCTCTTCATCTATGATGAGTAAGCCTAAGTCCTTGTATTTGACTTTCTCGCCTACAATCTGGTGAGTTCCTATAAGGATATCTATTTTTCCTTCAGAGAGGTCGGAAAGAATCTGATTTTTTTCCTTGGTCGTGCGGAATCGGTTCAGGTATTCTATTCGTACAGGAAGCCCCTTAAGACGCTCAGAGAAGGTCTGGTAATGCTGAAAGGCTAAGATGGTAGTAGGAACCAATACAACTACTTGCTTGCTATTATCCACCGCCTTGAAAGCAGCACGGATAGCAACTTCTGTTTTCCCGAAGCCTACATCTCCACATACAAGCCTATCCATAGGGCGTGGGCTTTCCATATCCAGCTTTACTTCTTGTGAGGCTTTACTTTGGTCAGGAGTGTCTTCATAGATAAAAGAGGCTTCAAGTTCTTTCTGTAGATAAGAATCTTGTGCAAAGGCGAATCCTGTAGCTTCTTTACGAGCAGCATAGAGTTTGATGAGGTTGAAAGCAATTTGCTTTACTCGGGCTTTGGTTTTCTGCTTGAGGGCTTTCCAGGCTTGGCTTCCTAGCTTATAGAGCTTAGGGACAGTGCCTTCTTTGCCATTATATTTGCTAATTTTATGTAAGGAATGGATACTCACATAGAGTACATCTCTATCCCCATAGAGGAGCTTGATAGCTTCCTGTTGCTTGCCTTCTACCTCTATTTTCTGAAGTCCAGCAAACTTCCCTATACCGTGGTCTATATGGGTTACATAGTCCCCTACTGTAAGCTGGTGAAGCTCCTGTAGGGTGATAGCTTGCTTCTTGGTATAGCCATTACGAATGGAAAATTTGTGATAACGTTCCAGAATCTGGTGATCAGTATAACAGTTGATTTTGTTCCCAAGGTCAGTGAATCCCATAGCAATAGGGAAAGGAAGGAGTTCGCAAGGAACCTCTCCTTGCTGTAGTTCCGAGAAGATATCTAGAAAACGTTGCGTCTGTTGTTCAGTAGCACAACAGATATAATTGGTATATCCCTCGGAATACTTCTCCTGTAGGTGCTTGGCAAGGAGCTCAAAGCGTTTGTTGAATGAAGGTTGTGGGCGCATTGAGAACGAAACAGCTTCGCCACTTTCTCCTAAAGGGTCTACAGGATTGATTTTGATAAAATAACGACTTTCAAAGGCGCGAGTTGCTTCCTCTTCACTACAGAAAAGAGCCGAAGGACTCAGGTGTGCTACCCCATCAGAGAGGGAAGCAAAAGTTTCTTCTGCCTTCTGGAACATTTTTGCCCATTTAGGAGCAAAAAATTCATAATCTTGGGTAAAAATAAGTGTATTGGCAGGGAGTACATCTAGGAAAATAGAACGTTTTTCACCAGCTAATTTATTCTCAATGTTAGGAATAATAGTTACCGAAGGCACTCGTTGGATAGAAAGTTGGTTTTCTACGTCGAAAGTACGGATGCTCTCTACTTTATCCCCAAAGAATTCTATACGATAAGGAGTGTCATTCGAGAATGAAAAAATATCCACAATCCCCCCACGGACAGAAAATTCACCAGGTTCACTAACAAAATCTGTACGTATGAAATTATACTCAAAGAGGGTTTCATTCAAAAAATCTAAAGAAAGGGCTTCTCCAGCTTTTAGCAGAAGAGTGTTCTTCTGGAGCTGTTCCTGAGTGATCACCTTCTCAAAGAGGGCTTCACTATAGGAAACGACAACTTTTCCCCTTCCCTGTAATTGGCTAAGGACTTCTGCACGTAGAAGTACATTGGCATTATCGGTTTCTTCACTCTGGTAAGGACGGCGGTAACTACTAGGAAAGAAAAGTACCTGTTCCTGCCCTAGCAAAAGTTCTAGGTCATTGAGTAGGTAAGCGGCTTGTTCCTTATCATCACATACATAGAGAAGAGGTAAGGGAGTTCTCTGGAAAATAGACGCTAAAATCATAGCTGTAGCTGAGCCCACCAGTCCTTCTATATAGAAAGGGGTTTTCTCAGCTAGGTATTGTTCTATATGGGTGAGGGTTTCTTTCCTCAGTAGGTTTTCAAGGAGAAGTTCTTTATTCATTTTTGGGCTAAAGTTATCAGGATTTGTTTGTTTTTTAGCAGTGCAAAAGTACAATAATTTCAGAAAAAATACGTATCTTTGCGGAAAGAAAATACAATGAAGCTCATAACCTTAGGTTGTCATAGTGCCTGCCCACGTGATAGGGCACGTACCACCTCTCAGCTATTGGAATTCAGAGGTCATCTGTTTCTGATTGATTGTGGAGAAGGTACCCAGATGGCTTTACGCCTATCCAGTGCCAAGTTTGCCCGTATTAAGCACGTTTTCATCTCTCACCTACATGGAGACCACTTTTATGGACTTCCAGGGCTGATTTCTACTTTTCAGCTACAAGGGCGTGAAGCAGAGTTGCATATCTATGCACCTCAAGGGGCTAAGCAGGCAATTGAGCTGATGCTTGAGGTCAGTGGAGGTTATAAGAGCTTTCCTGTTATCTTCCACGAACTTACTTCTAAGAAAAGCGAACTTATCTTTGAAGATGATCGTCTTACAGTACGTACACTACCTTTAGACCATCGTATCTATGCCAATGGTTTTCTTTTTCAGGAGAAACCTCGTGAGCGTAGGCTGAATGTAGAGGCTGTACGCGCCTTAGGAATCGAGCGGTGTTATTTTCAGAATATTAAGGACGGAAAAGATGTAATCCTTGAGAATGGAGAACGTATTGCAAACGAACGCTTGAGTTTTCCTCCCCCTCCTTCACAGAGTTATGCTTTTTGTAGTGATACAGCCTACTTACCTTCCTTAATACCTCTGATTCAGGGTGTACAAGTGCTCTACCACGAAGCTACTTTCTTAGAGGATAACATAGCTCTAGCTGAACGTACCAAACATTCTACAGCCTTACAAGCCGCACAGATAGCCAAGGAAGCAGGGGCTAAAACTCTTATTCTAGGGCATTATTCTTCACGTTATAGAGAAAAAAGTCTTTTTCAAGAAGAAGCGCAAAGGGTATTTGCTCATACGCTCCTGAGTGAAGATGGAAAAGAATTTGTTTTTGCAGATGAGGATTAAAGTTGTATCTTTGCCCCTCAAAATGCAAACATATGTTATATCAACTTCTTAAAACAACACATTCCCTAACTGCCTATTTGGTGTTGGGATTCTTGCTCTTTTCAGTAGTTAATGCACTCTTAGGACTCTTGCAAAAGCGTGCATACACTAAGAAAGATTTGCGTATTCATCTTTTTGCCCTTATCTTTACCCATCTACAGGTGACTTTAGGACTTATTCTTTATGTAGTAACTCCTCTCCTTCAGAGCTGGGGAGCCTTGGGAGCTAAGGTAATGAAAGATGCCTACCTAAGAAAAATGCTTGTAGAACATCCTTTTGGGCTTGTCGCAGCTATTCTTATTACCATAGGATGGTCATTACATAAAAAACAAAAGACTGACCGAGGTGCTTTCAAGAAAATTCTTATCTTCTATGCCATAGGATTGCTTCTTATTCTAGGGGTGCTTCCTTGGAAAACGTGGTTAGCGTTCTAGCAATGGAAGAAACGGTAAAGACCTATACAGTAGCCGAAGCTAAGGAACGAATGGAACGCTATTGTAACTATCAAGAGCGTTGCCATAAAGAAGTACTCCAGAAGCTTAGGCAGATGCGAATGATTCCCGAGGCAATAGAACTAATTATAGCAACTCTTATTCAAGAGAATTACCTTAATGAAGAACGCTTTGCTAGAAGTTTTGCTAGGGGAAAGTTTCTGTATAAAAAATGGGGAAAGGTACGTATCATTCGGGAGTTGAAATTTCGTGAAATATCTCCTTATAATATAGAATGTGCAATGCAGGAGATAGAGGATGAATATGAAGAAGCCTTTGATGCGCTTGCCCAAAAGAAAGCTGATACCATCACTGAGAAGAATATCCAAAAAGCTAGGCGTAAGCTTGCTGATTATCTACTCTATAAAGGATGGGAATCTCAGAAGGTTTATCGTAAAGCTGTAGAACTATTCCCCTATGACTAATTTCCAGCTCTTCAATGTGCATACACATAAGGCTTTGTCAGCTAATGAGGTACAGAACTGCTTTCCTTCATCTTCCTATGAAGGAGGGCGTTTCTCGGTAGGAATACATCCTTGTTATATAGAAAACCCTCAAGAGCAGTGGCAACAGCTCTTACAGAGAACTTCACTTGAAAAATGTGTAGCTATAGGTGAATGTGGTTTGGATAAGAGAGCTTCTACTTCTATCACAGAGCAAATCTCCCTATTTGAGAAACATATAAGGCTTTCGGAAGAACTCTGTAAGCCATTGCTTATCCATTGTGTAAGGAGCTATGCTGAAATTATTCATCTGTACAAGAAGCTGAAGCCTAAGCAATTATGGGTATTGCACGGTTTTCATAAAAACGAATCAACGGCTCTTTCTCTACTAAATGTAGGAATAAAACTCTCCTTTGGGGAAGCTCTTCTATATGATCAGCGTCTTCAACTATTGGCTCAACAATTAGATGTCTCAGATTTCTTTTTGGAGACAGATGAATCCTCTCTACCTATTGAAAGGCTCTATCATCAGGTAGCTTTATGGAAAAAAAGCACCCCAGAGAAGCTCTCTGAGGTGTTTCAGACAAATTTTTTCAAACAAAGATAATTATTCCACTGTAACTGATTTAGCTAAGTTACGAGGTTGATCTACATTGCATCCTCTCATAATTGCAATATGGTAGGAGAGAAGTTGTAGAGGGATAACACTTAGGATAGGAGAGAAGAGCTCATCTACCTCTGGAATTTCTAAGCTATGGTCAGCTATATCTGTCATTTGCTTATCCCCTTGAGTTACAATAGCAATAATTTTCCCTTTTCTAGCTTTGATTTCTTGAGCATTGGAGACTACTTTTTCATAATGACCTTTAGAAGGTGCAAGAAAGACAACAGGCATATTCTCATCAATTAGAGCAATAGGTCCGTGTTTCATCTCAGCAGCAGGATAGCCCTCAGCGTGAATATAGGATATTTCTTTGAGCTTTAAGGCACCTTCTAGGGCAACAGGGAAGTTTAGTCCTCTTCCTAGGTAGATACAGTTATTCACATCCTTATATTCTTGAGCAATTTCTATAACTTTATCCTTGGTCATTTCAAGGGTTTGTGCTACCAATTCTGGAATATGAGAGAGTTGTTGGCAGAGTTTCTTATAGTTATGATGGTCAAGAGTTCCTTTTCTATATCCTAAGTGAAGTGCTAGCAGAGTAAGGACAGTAAGCTGAGTAGTGAAAGCCTTGGTAGAGGCAACCCCTATCTCAGGACCAGCGTGGGTATAAGTGCCAGAGTCGGTAAGGCGAGCAATAGAAGAGCCTACTACATTACAAATTCCATAGATGAAAGCACCTTTTTCCTTAGCAAGCTTCAGTGCAGCTAGGGTATCCGCAGTCTCTCCAGACTGGGAGATGGCGATAACAATATCTCCAGGATGGATAACGGGGTTTCGGTAGCGAAACTCGGAGGCATATTCCACCTCTACAGGAATACGGGCAAGTTCTTCCAATAGGTATTCTCCCACTTGTCCTGCGTGCCAAGAGGTACCACAAGCCACGATGATGATACGTTCTGCCGATAGGAACTGCTTGAGATTATTCTCTATTCCTGAGAGCTTTGTGGAGAAATCTTCTAGGAGCCTTCCACGCATTGTATCTTGGATGGACTGAGGTTGTTCGAAGATTTCCTTGATCATAAAGTGCTCATATCCTCCTTTTTCAATAGCATCTAAGCTGAGCTTGAGTTCTTGTACAGAAGGAGTTACCTCCTCGTTATTATGGATTTTTCGCACATCGATAGGCTGATTCAGTTCGATGACTGCCATTTCTCCATCTTCTAAGTAGAGGGCATTCTGGGTGTATTCTATGAAAGGAGAAGCATCAGAGGCAATAAAGAACTCTCCTTCTCCTATACCTACTACCAAGGGACTTCCCAAGCGGGCTACTACCATCTTAGTAGGGTTTGCTTCTTCCATCACAGCAATGGCATAGGCACCAATAACTTCATTAAGGGCATATCGTACAGCCGTCTCAAGAGGTACTTGCTCTTTGTCTTTGAGAAATTCTATAAAATTCACTAATACTTCAGTATCTGTATCCGAATGAAAAGTAAATCCTTCTTGTTGTAATCTACGCTTGATACTGAGGTAGTTCTCAATAATTCCGTTATGAACAATCGCAATTTTTCCAGAATTAGACAAATGGGGGTGTGAATTCACATTGTTAGGCACTCCATGGGTAGCCCATCGGGTATGTCCCATCCCATAGCAACTTTCTGCACTCTGAGAGGTTTCCTCAGAAGCTTTTTCTTCTAGGTCTGAGACTTTACCTTTGGTTTTAGTATGAACAAATTTGCCTGCATTCACAATGAATCCTGCACTGTCATACCCTCTGTATTCCAATCGCTTAAGTCCATTAATAATAATGGGATAAGCATTCTTATTTCCTATATATCCGACAATTCCACACATAATAAATACGGTTTTAAATCAAGTGCAAAGATACAATTTTTTCGATATAAAAAAGAAAATATGTACCTTTGTACCCAATTCAAGCAAAAATAGAAGGTTTTATTAAGAAAGTAGCTTGGTTAAAGAAAAGAAAATGAGAAAATTACTAAATAACTTTTGGATATTTGTAGCTCGATTGGTATTGCGCAATAGGTATCTATTTATAGGACTTTTTGTAGGAATTACCATATTTTTAGCCTTTCAGTGGAAATCTATTCGGATGACTTACTCAGAGGCGAATATGCTCCCTGAAGACCATCCTATAAGCAAGGAGTACGAACAGTTCCTGAAGCTCTTTGGGGAGGAAGGAAATTTGGTAGTAATTGGAGTAGAGAGTCAAGGGGTACGTACACCTGAACAGTTCAATAGCTGGAATGCCCTTGCCAAGGATTTACAACAATATCCACAGGTGGAGGGAGTGCTTTCCTTCAATACAATTAAGGAATTGGTGAAGGATACACTTAAGGAGCAATTTATCACCCGTGACTTTTTTCCTAAGGAGGTTACCTCCCAGCAGGAGCTAGATACACTCACTCATAAGCTTTTTGAGCAGACTCCTGTGTATGAAGGACTCCTCTATAATAAGGCTCATACGACCCTACGTATGGCGGTTTCTCTGCGTAAAGATATCATAAATACAGCTATCCGTAAAGACTTTATTCTTCAGGACCTTAAGCCTTTGATAGAGAAATATGAATCTCAGATGCAGACGCCTTTGTATGTCTCAGGAATGCCTTATATACGTACCCTTAGTACCGAAGTAATCACCGGAGAGATAGGCTTATTCATAGTAGGAGCTTTATTGGCTACTTGCTTGGTATTGCTTTTCTTTTTCAGGTCATTCCGAGCGATGTTTATTTCGATGTGTAGTGTGTTGATAGGGGTGATGTGGGCTTTTGGCTTTTTAGGACTTTTTCATTATGAAATTACGATTCTTACAGCAGTAATTCCTCCTTTGGTCATTGTTATAGGTATTCCAAACTGTATATTCTTGATTAACAGATATCAACAGGAAATTCACAAGCATAGATATAAAGCAATGGCGCTCCAGCGGGTCATTACTAAGGTGGGAAATGTAACCTTGCTCACCAACCTTACTACTGCGGCTGGTTTTGCTACTTTTATTATTACCGAGAGTAAGATTCTTAAGGAGTTTGGTATTGTTTCTTCTATTAGTATTCTGTGCTTATATGTGATTTCGCTTTGCTTGATACCTATTATCTACAGTTTTATGCCACTTCCGAAAGAAAGACATCTTAAGCACTTAAGCAAGCAATGGTTAGGAGGACTTTTGGGGGCAATAGAGCGTATCGTTAAGAAGCACAGATTTGCTACTTTTTCCGTGGCGGTTGCTCTTTTGGTGGCAAGTATTATAGGGATTTATCGTATACATATTTCAGGGAGTATCATTGAGGATATGCCTAAGAGTGAGACCTTCTATGATGATATTCTCTTCTTTGAAAAGGAATTTGGCGGAATTATGCCCCTAGAGATTACGGTGGATACAGGTAGGAAAAATGGAGTAATGCGCCCAGCTACCTTGGAGAGTATGGCTAAGTTAGAAGAATATTTGGAGGATATTCCTGAAATTTCTCAGCCTCTTTCGGTCGTAAAGTTGGTAAAATACGCTCGGCAGGCTTTTTATAATGGTAAAGCAGAATATTTTGACCTTCCTACTTCTCAAGAACGTACGTTTTTGCTCTCTTATATCAAAAATTCTAACGGAAAGGCAGATATGCTTCGTAGTTTGGTAGATAGTACAGGGCAGACGGCTCGGATAACTGTATTTATGAAAGATATTGGTACCGAAAAGATGCATCGTATAGAGGAAGCTATCGCTAAACAGACACAGAAACTCTTCCCAGAAGACCAATATAAAGTACGCCTTACAGGGAAAGCTTATATGTTTACCAAAGGAACAGATTATTTAGTAGGGAACCTCATACAGTCTTTGCTTCTTACTATAGGAATTATCGCCCTGATGATGTTCTATATGTTCCGTTCAGTTAAGATGGTAATTATTTCTTTGGTGCCCAATATGCTTCCTCTGCTTGTTACTGCGGGGGTGATGGGTTATGTAGGAATCCCTTTGAAACCTTCTACGATTCTAGTATTTGGGATTGCTTTCGGAATTTCTATCGATGATACCATTCACTTTTTAGCAAAATATAGACAGGAACTAGTACAGAATCATTGGAAAGTAAAACGTTCTGTATATGCTGCCTTGCGGGAAACGGGTATTAGTATGTTTTATACTTCTATTGTATTGTTTTTTGGTTTCTCCATCTTTACTTTATCAAGTTTTGGTGGGACAAAGGCATTAGGAGGGCTTATTTCTACAACTTTACTCTTTGCAATGGCAAGTAATCTTATTCTGCTTCCTTCCTTGCTTATTGCGCTGGAACGAAGTATAGCCAACAAACAAACCCTTATAGAACCTCATATAGATGTACTCGGAGAAGATGAAGACTAAGAACCCTATTTTACGTACATTTTTAAAATATTTCCTACAAGGAGTAGTGATTATAGGTCCCTTGGGAACTACTATCTGGATTATCTGGTGGGTATTCTATACGATTGATAATCTGATTCCTCACCTTTCAGCTCGTTTCCCAGGGTTGGTTTTTGGAATTATCCTCATAGGAACCACCCTGATAGGCTATCTAGGAAATCGATTTTTGGTAGGTAAGTTCCTAGTAGAAGGGCTTAACTATATACTGGAACATACTCCAGGAATAAAGTTCATCTATAAAACGATTCGAGAGGTGATAGGGTCTTTTATAGGGGATAAGCAAAAGTTCTCTAAGCCTGTATGGGTACGAGTGCAGGAATCGCCTGAGATTTGGCGTATAGGCTTTCTCACTCAGGAAGATATGTCTTTTGTGGAGCTCCCCGAGATGGTAAGTGTGTATTTGCCACATTCTTATGCTATTTCAGGATGGGTTATTCTCATTGATAAAAAGCAAGTAAAGCCAGCAGAAGGATTCTCTGCTAAGCAAGCAATGGAATTTGCTGTCAGTGGAGGAACGGTTCTAGGAAATAAAAATAAAGAGAAAATAGGGCAGAAGTCTTGATTTTTTCATAGAAAGTTGTATCTTTGTTCTGAAAATAAAAGAATATGAAAATAGGCGTCATAGGAGCGATGGAGAGCGAAATACAGCTCTTGAGGGAATATTTGGGAAATCCTCCAGCGATAAATATTCATAAATATGCTTTCTATCAAGGGAAAATAGGCTCCCATCAGGTAGTTGTTCTTCTTTCAGGGATTGGAAAGGTAAGTGCAGCGGTAGGAACTGCCTTGCTCATTGAGCATTTTACGCCAGATCTTATTATCAATACAGGAACAGCAGGAGGCTTGCAGCAGAGTAAGGTGTTTGATATGGTATTGGCTACTGAAGTACTCTATTATGATGTGGATGTAACTGCTTTTGGTTATGCCTTGGGGCAACAAGCTCAGATGCCTGAAAGTTATCTTCCTAGCCAGCAATGGTTTGATAAGGCAAAGGCAGTGGTGAGTAAGTATAGCCCGATTCTACACACGGCACCTGTAGTCTCAGGAGATGCTTTTGTACATAAGCCCGAGACTCGTCAGTGGATAGAAGCCCATTTTCCCGAAGCGCTTGCAGTAGAGATGGAAGCTGCAGCAATTGCACAGACCTGCTATCTGCTACAGACACCTTTTCTTATTATCAGGGCTGTCTCTGATAAAGCAGGAGAGGGTAATACGGTATCCTATGATACCTTTGTGGCGCAGGCTGCCCAGCTTTCAGCACAGATGAATATAGATTTTATTCAACACCTTTAATCTTCTAATAAAAAAATAATGGCAAACTGTATTATTCCCCCTCATTATCAAGCTCCTTATGGCATTATGGATACGGAGCGCGCTATCAAGTTTATCAAGGACTTCTTTGAGAGAGAACTCTCAAAGGCACTGAATCTTACTCGTATATCAGCCCCTCTTTTTGTGAAGCAATCTTCAGGACTAAATGACAATCTCAATGGAGTAGAGCGTCCTGTGAGCTTTCAGATGAAAGAGGCTCCTGAGGAGACTATTGAAATCATCCATTCCTTAGCAAAATGGAAGCGACTAGCACTGAAGCGTTATGGAATTCCTCAAGGAGAGGGAATTTATACCGATATGAATGCTATTCGTCGTGATGAAATTCTGGATAATACGCACTCTATTTATGTAGATCAGTGGGATTGGGAAAAGGTAATTACCGCTGAGCAACGTACTTTGGCTTACCTTGAGCAAACAGTTAGGAGTATCTATGAGGTTTTCCTTCGTACAGAAGCCGCTGTAGTAGAAAAGTATCCTAAGTGCAAGGCTTTTCTGCCAAAGGAAATCACCTTTGCCACCTCTCAAGAATTAGAAGATAAGTACCCTGAGCTTTCTCCATCGGCTAGAGAACAGGTATTTGCTAAAGAAAAAGGAGCTATTTTTATTATGCAGATAGGAGGTAAGCTTGCTTCAGGGAAAAAACACGATGGACGAGCTCCTGACTATGATGATTGGCAACTCAATGGAGACCTTATTCTCTGGAATCCTATCCTAGAAAGTGCTTTGGAACTCTCTTCAATGGGTATCCGTGTAAATGAGGCTTCTCTTCTCAAGCAGTTGGAAGAGGCTCAACAGGAGGCACGAAAAACCTTGGATTACCACCAGCTACTCCTAAGTGGAGCACTTCCTTTAACTATTGGGGGAGGGATAGGGCAGTCTCGTATCTGTATGTTTTTCCTTCAGAAGGCTCATATAGGAGAAGTACAGGCGTCTATCTGGACAGAAGAAATACTTGCCCTGTGTGAGCAACACCATATAGAACTTCTATAAGGAGATATTTTTGCTTATGAAAACCTTTTCACTTGCCCTCTCGGGAGGAGGTGTACGTGCTTTGGCTCACGCAGGATTACTCAAAGCCTTGGAGCAATATAAGTTTCGTCCGGTGGCTATTTCGGGAACTAGTGGTGGGGCTCTGGTAGGAGTTCTCTACGCCTCTGGAATAGCTCCTGAAGAGATTAAAGACTTCTTTAAGCAGACGCCTCTTTTTAAGTTTTCTATGCTCTCCTTTGGGAAAATGGGACTTATAGATAGTAATAAGTATCCAGCTTTGTTCGAAAAATACCTTTCTTGTCATACTTTTGAACAACTTTCCATACCTATAACAGTGGTTGCTACCAATTTGTTAGATGGAAAAGTAGCTTATTTCTCCAAAGGAGACCTGATTGCTCCTTTGATAGCTTCTTCTGCTTTGCCGCCTTATTTTTCTCCTGTAAAGATAGACAATGGTATCTATTGTGATGGAGGACTATTGAATAATTTCCCTATAGAACCTCTCAAGGGAAAGGGGGATATTCTTGTAGGAAGTTTCATAAATCCATTGGAGAAGATAGATGAAAAAGAGCTCAAGAATCCTATCAAGTTTTTCCAGCGTATATATAATGTTGTGATGGATGGTTCTTATGAGAAAAAGTTCAAGAAATGTAACTATATTTTTTTACAGGAGCTAGACAATATACGAGTTCTGGATACCAAACTGATAGATGAAGCTTTTGACTATGGTTATCAGCAAGCACTCACCCAGCTGGAAGCCTTAAGGGAATATTTAGAGAATTAAAAGAAAAAATTGTATCTTTGCAGGCCTGAAGATATTTTTATAAAATTTTTTAAAAATCAATGAATCCCGTATATATTACCCGAGCCAGCAAATACCTTCCTAATGCTCCTATAGGTAACGAACAGATGGAAGATTTCTTAGGAAAGGTAAATGATGCTTTTTCTAAAGCCAGACGTATCGTATTGAGAAATAACGGTATCCAAACACGCTATTATGCCCTTGATACAGAAGGCAATCCTACTCACTCCAATGCGAACTTAACTGCTCTTGCTGTGGAAGAGCTCTGTGATGCTACTTTCTCTAAGGAAGCAATAGAAGTACTTTCTTGTGGCACTTCTACTCCTGACTGCTTATTACCTTCGCACGCAGCGATGGTACACGGTTGCCTAGGAGGACACCCTCTAGAGCTTAACTCTAGTTCTGGGGTATGTAACTCAGGGATGAACGCTCTGAAATTTGGTTATCTTTCAGTGAAGTCAGGGAATAGTGTCAATGCTGTTTGTACAGGTTCAGAAAGGGTTTCTATGTGGCTCAGAGCAGAGAAATATCAGCAAGAAATAGATGCTTTATTGGCACTAGAAGAGCAACCTATTTTAGCTTTCAGGAAGGATTTTTTGCGCTTTATGCTTTCCGATGGAGCTGGAGCTTTTCTGCTTCAGAATACACCTAATTCCTCAGGGATTTCCCTAAAAATAGAATGGATGGAGGCTTTCTCCTATGCACACGAATTGGAAGCCTGTATGTATGCGGGAGGTGATAAGCTTGCGGATGGTTCTCTTAGAAGCTGGAGTGATTATCCTCCTGAGCAGTGGCTGAAGGACTCTCTATTTTCTATTAAGCAAGATGTAAAGCTCCTCAATGAAAATATCCTAGTGAAAGGAGCTCAGAGTATGGAAGTTGCTCTACAAAGGCATAAGCTCGCTCCTGAAGGAATTACTTATTTTCTCCCACATATTTCTTCATTATACTTCAAAGAACGTCTCTATGAAGCTCTTAAGAACCAAGGGATTGAAATACCTTTAGAACGTTGGTTCTTGAACCTTCCTAAGGTAGGAAATGTGGGGTCTGCCTCACCCTATCTGATGCTGGAAGAGCTGATGCATAGTGGGCTCCTTAAGCAGGATGATACAATATTGCTCTCAGTGCCTGAAAGTGGACGTTTTTCTTATTCCTATGCCTTCCTAAAAGTAGTTATCTGATGGAACCAATGTATCGAATTTATCCTAAGAAACGCTACCAGAGAACGCTGGCAATTCTAAAAAAAATGGCTCCTCAAGGACAAAAGATATTAGACTTAGGAATAAGAAACCCTTTCTCTGAGGTAATGGAAGCGGAAGGGTATCAGGTAGTTAATACCTCAGGGGAAGATTTGGACTTATACCCAGAACAGTTACAATCCTTCTCAGTAGAGATGGTTACAGCTCTTGAGATACTAGAGCACTTAGTGAATCCCTTTGGTGTTCTCCAGCAACTTCCTGCCAAGAAACTTTTAGTAACAGTACCTTTACGCTTATGGTTTGCTCCAGCCTATCGCAATCAAAAGGATCCCAGAGACTGTCACTATCACGAATTTGAAGACTGGCAATTAGATATGCTCCTAGAAAAAGCAGGCTGGCAAATAAAATACCGTGAAAAATGGACGCACCCTACCCAGAAATTGGGCTTTCGACCCTTGCTGAGGTATTTTGTACCTCGCTATTATGCAGTTTATGCTGAAAAAAAGGAATAATACCTTCCTTAAGACTTCTTATTATGAATATAAAGGACAATTATAAAGACTTTATAAGCCAATGTGAGCAATTGGATTACTCCAATACTCAAAAAATCTTCGATTATGCACTTAAGGATTTGTATAAGCTTTCGTCCGAATTATGTCTGATTATGATGGTAAATACCATTATCCAAGCGGAAGAGTGTCTGGACGAAACCATTCCAGAACTTCTATATACTATTGCCTCCTATGGGGGGAATATAAGTTCTTATATCTATATAAAGAGCAAGCTTATGGAGAGTGTGAATGACCCTAATTTCTATCATAAAGACGTATTGGAGGAAGTATTAGAAATATTAGAGAGGAAGTACGAAAAGATGAAAGTAAATCTAAAAAACTATGAAATCAACACTCAGTTATAAAAGCAATGATGCAAAAGTAATTGATTTTCAAACTTTTAGTAGAAGTTTATAATTTGTTTTATTATAACAAGAGCTTGTTGCTCCCTTTAATAAAAGAAAGCTCCATTTACTAGATTTACTATTATGTTTCTTTTCTAATCATGTAGAATCAGAAGAGTCTATTCTATTTTTTTTAAATACCTGAAGAGTTTATAATAGAGAAACTACATCGATATTTTGCTGATATTATAGATCATAAAGAATGAAACATTAAAAATATGAAAGTTATGATGATGAAATATTGCCTGAACTATGTATTCTTCTCTTAATAGGTCGCTTTGATGCAATTTACAAAGGGATAAAACAAAAGGCAGAAAGGTATGGAGAGCGTGCTATCCATGCGCCTATGGAAGTTATTTCGTATATCATCGCCTCGTACAAATGGGGGTATCTTTTTGATAATATGGATAAGAGTATTGCCAGAGATGAAGTTAATGCGCAAATGAAATTACTAAAAACACTACAAACACCAATTTATCTAAATAAAAATGGATATATTAGAAATCCCTATAACTATGATGTATTGTCCTTTTTTGGAAAAAAGCAGAAGTAGTTATTAATCCAACAACGGGTAAAATTATATCTGTTAATCAACTTCAACTAAAAAAGCAAAAAGATTATGCAAAGAGTGAAATTAACGATAAAACAATATTATTTTTTGCAAGATTTAATAAAAAAATCTATAATTACTAACGTTTTCTATAAGGATAATCATATAGTCATTATTGAGTTATCTGAAGATGATATGGATAAAATAAGAGATTTAGCATTAGATTATCTCGATATATATGGCTTTGATAAAGATTATGAACTGACAGAATCAGGAAAATTGGCAGAGGAACTGGTAGACAAATTGTATACTTAGTCCTATATCTATAAAAGAGACATATATAGACCAATTTTATAATTTTACAAAAAAGTCAATGAGAAATATTCTGTCGTAGTTCCTTTTGATTTTAATGATTACAATGATTTATCTCAATACATAGTTGAAAACGATTGATTGATATATCTTTAGAAAGAACTTATACCCTTAAAGGGAAGAAAATAAAATTAGGAAAGTAGCTGGTACTCAGTTTATCTTATGCAAAAAATCAATGAAATAATTGTAGAAATAGAGAGAGACAAAGATTGTATGGTTCAAAAATTGTCTATACCTCATAAAAATGTGCCTTCAGGACTTCCTGATGATCTGACGTTTTATTTGGAGAACTATCATTCTATTGTTTTCTTTCCAAAGGCTCCCTATTCCATAAAAATAGTGGGGCTAACAGAATTTGAAAGAGCCAATAAAGTACTTATAGGAGAGGAACATAAGGAGAATATGAGTCATAATTGGTTTCTCATAGCTGATGATAGCCACTCTCAATATATCACCATTGATTTGTCAAAAGACAGATGGGGATATTGTTACGATAGCTTTTGGGATCGCTATGGAGTAGTAGGCGAGCAGGCTATTATTGCTAAGAGTTTTACAGAATTGTTGGAGCGAATCTATGCTTGCAAAGGACAACAATGGTACTGGCTACAAGAATATTTTATCTCATACGGAGATGCTTATGATGCTATATAATGTAGCACTGTACAATAATGAAAATCAACGTTTATTTATAAAAAACTATGAAAGAAAAATTATTTATATGGTTTATGACTACAACACGCTGGAGAGCAGGGGTGCCCCAGTTCTTTTACAATGCTGAGTTATCGGATTTAGAAAATCCTACTAATTCTGATTGGAAATATATGAAAAATGTTCCTTCTCAGATGCTTCTTACCTATAAAAACAAGGGAAATGTTAGGTTTGACTGGGTTTTCTATAGAAATAGAATAATGGTTGTCTCAGAAGAGTTTTTA
>NZ_CAURLX010000026.1:0-33174 GCF_963525585.1 uncultured Capnocytophaga sp.
TATTGCTAAACTTATATTGAATCAAATTTTCAAAAAGAGGTATTGAAGTTACATTTATCATAATTAAAATTCCTATTTTTCTATATTTTCCTAACTATTCCATCTTACCTTTGAATATTCCTTTATTGCTATATTAATTTTCTTTATAGTGTCTTCTATTTGCTCTTCACTAAATAACTTTTCTATATTTGGTAAATTTGTTGATATTTCTTTATCGTAAGAAAGCAATTTTATTTCTTCAAAACTTTTCTCTGGATATAAAACCTTTAAAACATAAAAAAAATCAAAATACAAACCTTGCTTCTTATTTAATAATTCATTTGTTGTAAGAGTTATCGATAGAATACCTTTCTCTATGAAAAAATAAAAAATAATTCCTATTTTTTGATTAACACATTTCAAAGAAGAAAATAAAGAACCTTTATTTTCAAGACTTTCATTCACATACCCATTATTATATAAAATTCTATATTCTTCAAAAATTCTACCCTCTATATTTAGCATAATTACAAGTAATTCAAATTCCACAAATTGTTTTCTATATTACTATTCAAGTTTCACAATCTCTGTAATTCATTTATTTTTAGCTTTTTATAATATAACTATACGTGAAAAACAAACTATAAAACTTCCATCCCCTTCAAAAAAATACTCATAACCGACTCCATTTATTAATTTTAATCTCATTATTAAATAAAGCAACTTCTTTATTTTTATTCTTTAAGACAACTTTTGCCTCTGTATTGGGATGATTTAAGGAAATATACATTTCTATTTCAGCAGTCGCATCTCCTCCCATTATTTTTTCAAAAGCATTGAAAATTTCTTCTTCATTAAATCCTATAAAGCAACTATATCTATTACCATCTTTCATATAATGAAAATAAATATCCTTAGGAATATGATTCTTTTGAACTTTATCACTCCATCTGAAAATATCAGGAATCTGTGGATGTTTGTCTGTAATAACTTCACCTAAAAGGAAATCTTTTTCTCCATTATAGAAATAGTATTCAACAAAAATAATTTTTTCATCATTTGGAAAATCAAAATTGATATGCCAATTATATTCCTTTCTATAAGTATCCCATATTCCATAAGGAATAGGTTTGTCCTTTACTTTTTCTATACTCTCTTGTGATTGTACCCCCCAATTATAGAGAATATTATTATGGTATTCTATATTGTGCATATTTTTAGCTGGACCTGGTGATAATCCTGCAATATGTTCTTTTGAGAAGGTAATTTCCTCTGCTTGGTAACGACCTATCTCTACTTGTTTCCCTATACCAGCTACCCAAATAACTACAACACCTCCAGGAGCAAAACCTACTACCACTTTATTATATTCGGATTTAATAGGAGGATATTTTGTAAATTCATCATAGAGGTCGTAAAAACCTTCATTAAAAAGGCGAACCATTTTATCATAATCAATAGGAGTATCTATATGATAAAATTTATGTTCAAAATACGAAACCCAAGTAACACGCAATCGTTTAGGGAGATATCCTGCAGACCCCATAGCCTCAGTGGGTTTTCCCCATTCACCTGTAGGTGTTGGCGAATCAAGTACAGCAACATCATTATCTGAAATGAGCACTCCTGTATATACATCAGCAAGATAACCCGATGGTACAGAGACAGCAGCTTGCCATCTAAACCTATCATTTCTCACCTCCTTATTATTAGAACAACTAAAAAATTGTAATGTATATAAGAAAGAGAACACGGAATAAAATACTTTTTTCATAATGAAACCGTTTTAACTTTTGAATATTTTGGACAAAAATATAAGGATTCTTTGTATTCACAAACTCAAGAAATATGCCTTCTCTATATTAGAATTCTCGGACAAAGATACAATAATAAATGAAATAGCCCTCTCTTTCCTATGAAAAAATCAAGATAGTTCCCAAAAGAAAAAACACCCAACAAAAAGATTTTATCACTCTTAAACAAATAAATAACAGGATTTTAATACATTTTCTTATTGAAAAATTTGTATAACAACTTAAAAAGTTGTACTTTTGCACTGAGTTACAAACTTTCATTCTTCATAAATGATTTGCAAAAGATTTGCAATGAAATTCAGCACATAATTATTTTTTTTGTATTTTTGCCCCCTAATTTTTTTTATATGACAGCTATCAGAAACATAGCCATTATTGCACACGTTGACCACGGCAAAACCACCTTAGTTGATAAAATTCTACACCATTGTGCGCTCTTTCGCGATAATCAAGAAACAGGAGAACTCATTCTGGACAACAATGACTTAGAGCGAGAACGAGGGATTACAATTCTCTCCAAGAACGTTTCAGTAGTATATAAAGACATCAAAATCAACCTTATAGACACCCCTGGGCACGCGGACTTCGGAGGAGAAGTAGAACGTGTACTGAATATGGCAGACGGCGTACTACTCCTAGTAGATGCTTTTGAGGGACCTATGCCCCAAACGCGCTTCGTACTCCAAAAAGCAATCGAAATGAAGCTCAAGCCTATCGTTGTGATTAACAAGGTAGATAAGGAAAACTGTACCCCTGAGGAAGTACACGAAGCTGTGTTTGACCTTATGTTTGAGCTTGGTGCTGAAGAATGGCAGTTGGACTTCCCTACTGTATATGGCTCCGCCAAGCAAAACTGGATGTCCGACGATTGGAAGCATCCTACTGAAAGTATTGCCCCACTGTTGGATATGGTCATTGAGCACATCCCTGCGCCTAAAGTAACCGAAGGAAGTGTTCAGATGCTCATTACTTCCCTTGACTATTCTACCTTCACTGGGCGTATTGCTATTGGTCGTCTCCATCGTGGCGTCCTTAAAGCGGGAATGAATATTTCCCTCGTGAAGCGTGACGGCTCTATCGTAAAATCAAAAATCAGAGAATTACACACTTTCGACGGATTAGGACGTAAGAAAGTAGAAGAAGTACAAGCTGGGGACATCTGTGCTATTGCTGGATTAGAAAGCTTTGATATCGGAGATACTATTGCCGATTATGAAAACCCAGAGGCGCTCCCTACTATCGCTATTGATGAACCTACAATGAGTATGCTCTTCACCATCAATGACTCTCCTTTCTTCGGCAAAGACGGAAAATTCGTTACTTCCCGACATATCAAGGAACGTCTCGAACGTGAATTAGAGAAAAACCTTGCTTTACGTGTAGAGCCTACCGATAGCGCCGATAAGTTCATTGTTTATGGGCGTGGGGTATTACACCTTTCTGTTCTTATTGAGACAATGCGCCGTGAAGGCTATGAACTACAGATCGGTCAGCCTCAAGTTATCATCAAAGAGATTGATGGTGTGAAGTGTGAGCCTGTAGAAGAACTTACTATTGACCTTCCAGAGAATGTAAGTGGAAAAGCGGTGGATTTCGTTACCCTTCGCAAAGGAGAAATGCTCTCTATGGAACCCAAAGGAGAACGTATGGTCATCAAGTTCTTGATTCCTTCCAGAGGAATTATAGGCTTGCGTAACCAGCTCCTTACTGCTACCGCTGGAGAGGCTATTATCCACCATCGATTCCTTGAATTCCAGCCTTTCAAAGGAGAAATCGCAGGGCGTATCAATGGTTCATTGATTTCTATGGAACAAGGTACCGCCATCCCTTATTCGTTAGATAAACTACAGGATAGAGGACGCTTCTTTATCTTCCCTGGTGAAGACATCTATACAGGACAGGTTATTGGAGAGAATTCCCGCAGTGGTGATATGGTGGTGAATGTAACCAAGACTAAAAAACTCACCAACGTACGTGCCGCTGGCTCCGATGAGAAAGTGAAGCTCGCTCCCCCTATCAAATTCTCTCTTGAAGAAGCTCTCGAATATATCCAAAAAGACGAATATGTAGAGGTAACTCCTAAGAATATGCGTATAAGGAAAATTTACTTAGATGAGAATGAGCGCAAACGCCACGAGAAAGAGTTTAAATAATAAATGAAAACAAAACATAGTTGGTATATCAAATTCCTACAATGGAAAACGCAATACCTTACCCATCAGCAGTTCATATGGCTCCTTTGCGGGTTGGTAGGCATCGCTACAGGCTTTGCTGCACTAGCAATGCGCTCTTTTACGCACTTTATTGAAGCTGTGCTTGTAGGAAATATCATTCGGTATATCAACTATGGTTTTTATGTGATTTTTCCTGCGGTAGGTTTTCTTCTAGTCTATTGGGTCAAGAAGTATATCCTTCGTAAGGAAGTCAGTCACGGAATTCCTTCTATTCTCTATGCAGTAGCCAAGCAAAAGGGAATAATGAAGCGTTTCCACGCTTATGCTAGCCTACTAACAGCTCCTATTACCATTGGCTTTGGAGGTTCTGTAGGACTTGAAGGACCTATGGTGGTAACCGGTGCTGGGATTAGCTCTTATGTAGCTCGGCTTTTCCACATCAACCAGTCTGACCGTATGCTCCTCTTAGCGTGTGCCTGTGCAGCAGCTCTAGCAGCTATCTTTAAGGTACCTTTGGCAGGGATACTCTTTGCAATTGAGGTTTTTGGGTTGGACTTAACCCTCTCCTCCCTCCTACCACTGTTCATTGCTTCCCTATCGGGGGTATTGACCTCATATATGTTCTTTGGCAATGCTGCTCTACTCCCCATCCAGATTAATGGTAGCTTCCTGATGCGAAACTTGCCTTTCTATCTCCTATTGGGAGGCGTAGGAGGCATAATGTCAGCTTATTTTACTTTTGTCTATGAGAAGATTAACCAATTCTTCTCCAAGCTCTCTTCTCCCTACTTGCGTATCCTCATAGGAGGGATAGTTCTAGGGTTGCTCGTCTTCCTGATGCCTCCTTTGTATGGAGAAGGACACGAGGTAATCAACCACCTCAAGGAAGGACATCCTGAACTTTCGTTAAGCTCGAATATCTTTGGCTGGCACTTGGAAAACCCTTGGGTAGTGATTTTTCTACTAGGGGGCTTGGTACTCTTCAAGGTAGTCGCTACTTCGGTAACCTTTGGGGCTGGAGGTGTAGGAGGTATTTTCTCCCCTATGCTCTTTATGGGAGGGGTAATGGGCAACTGCTTTGCCCGTATCATTAACCAATTGGACTTCTTACCCTATAAGCTCCCTCTGGCTAACTTTACTCTAATAGGAATGACCGCACTGATGACAGGAGTATTACACGCTCCCCTAACGGCTATCTTCCTCATTGCTGAGGTAACAGGTGGGTATGTGCTCTTCGTCCCTGCTATGCTTACCGCTGTAGTCTCTTTTGCCATTGCGAAGTACTTCAACAAGTATTCTATCTATACAATGGAACTAGGTCGTAAAGGTGAACTCGTTAATCAGGACAAAGACCAAGCTATCCTTACTCTGATGGATATGGAACCTATTATAGAAACCAACTTCGTCCCTGTATATACCGATATGCTCCTTAAAGATGTAGTTTATGAAGCTATTGCTAAGTCCAGCAGAAATATATTTCCTGTACTGGATAGAGATACGCAGGAGTTCAAGGGCGTTATCCTTTTGGATGATATCCGCCACCTGATGTTCCAGAAAGAACTCTATGAGAAAGTCTCTGTCATAGAAATGATGCAAGCACCTCCTGCCCGTATTGAGATGGATACTGATAGAATGACCCAAGTAATGGACAAGTTTCAGCAAACAGGTGCTTGGAACCTTCCCGTAGTCAAGGAAGGAAAGTACATAGGCTTTATTTCCAAATCCAAGCTCCTAACCGTCTATCGCCGAAAGCTAATTTACTTTAGCACTCGATAACCCAAATAACCTTTTTCTAATAAAAATAAATTATGAATCCTATATTTACAGAAACCTATAAAGTACGTAGTACTCAAGTAAATCTCAATAATCAGTTGGGACTCTATGGAGTATTAGGAATGCTACAGGATATTGCCGCCGAGCACGCCGATGCACTAGGCTTTGGCTATAAAGAACTGGTTAAGAAAGGCTTTTTCTGGGCATTAATCCAGCAGAAACTCAAAATGGAACGTTGGCCAATGTGGAATGAAAAAGTAACTATCCATACTTGGTCGCTTCCTGTACAGGGCGTATATGCTTTCCGTGAGTTCGAGCTCTTTGTGGGAGAAGAAAAAATAGGAGAATGTGCCAGCACTTGGATTACGCTAGATATCCAGACGCGTAAGCCCATAGAACTAAGCAATGACCCTGCTTTCTTCCATTCTCGTACCGAAGGAGGACTCAGCTTCAAGACCGAACGCGTACTCCTCCCCCAAGAGATGCAGCTAGTGCATACTTTCCCTGTACGCATCAGTGACCTAGATGTCAATTCTCACGTAAATAATGTCAAGTACACCCAGTGGGCATTGGATATGATGACCGAACGAGATCACAGAAACTTCATTATCAAGGAATACGAAATCAATTTCCTCTCTGAGACCTTTGCAGGAGACCTAATGCAAGGCTTCAAGAGTCGCGGGCACTATCTTAACCCCGAAAAGACCCTTGTGGAAACTTTCCTCTACGCACAAAAAGAAGGAGCTCCCAAGCCTGCCTTTATTGCAAAATGGATCGCTCAGAAAATTATAAAGAGTTAATAACTAGGCACAAATGCTATAAAAGTTATCAAACTACCAACAAATATTCTCAAAACAATAAAAACAAAAAAATAATTGTTCCCTAACAATTAACAATGGACAAATGATATATGATGTTATAGTAGTCGGAGCAGGACACGCAGGCTGTGAAGCTGCTGCCGCCGCCGCCAATACAGGTGCCAAAACCCTCCTCATTACAATGCAACTCCAGCATATGGCTCAGATGTCTTGTAATCCTGCTGTAGGTGGAATTGCCAAGGGACAGATTGTCCGTGAAATTGACGCCCTAGGAGGCTATATGGGTATTATTACCGACCAGACTGCCATTCAGTTCAAAATGCTCAACAAGTCCAAAGGACCTGCTATGTGGAGCCCTAGAGCCCAGAGTGACCGAATGCGATTCTCTGAGGCGTGGCGTCTTCAGCTCGAGAAGCTCCCTAACTTAGACTTCTTTCAGGAAATGGTCACCGAAATCCTTACAGAAAACCATCAGGTAAAAGGAGTAAAAACTTCCTTAGGGAATACCATCCTAGGTAAAAGTGTTGTACTAACCAACGGGACATTCCTCAATGGGGTTATTCATATTGGTCTGAAACAATTAGGTGGTGGAAGAGCTGGAGAAAAAGCCGCCACAGGGCTTACAGAAAGCCTTGTTGCTCTGGGTTTTGAATCTGGACGAATGAAAACAGGTACCCCTCCTCGTGTAGATGGACGTTCACTCGACTATAGCAAGATGATTCCTCAGCCTGGCGATACAAATCCTGAAAAGTTCTCTTTTCTACCTATCACCCAGCCCCTAACCCAACAGCGTGATTGTTATATGACCTACACCAGTGAGGAGGTTCATAATATCCTACGTACAGGGTTCGACCAATCCCCTATGTTCACCGGACGTATTCAAGGGGTAGGACCTCGTTATTGTCCCTCCATTGAGGACAAAATCAATCGTTTTGCAGACAAAGACCGACATCAACTTTTCATAGAACCTGAGGGCTGGCATACAGTGGAAATATACGTCAATGGCTTTTCCACCTCTCTCCCTGAACAGATTCAGTATGATGCTCTACGAAAGGTTGCTGGATTCGAGCGCGTGAAGTTCTTCCGCCCTGGCTATGCTATTGAGTATGATTATTTTCCTCCTACACAACTCAAAGCCACCCTTGAGACCAAGCTCGTAGAGAACCTCTACTTCGCAGGACAGATTAACGGAACTACAGGTTATGAAGAAGCCGCTGCTCAAGGGCTTATCGCTGGAATCAATGCCTCTCGTAAAGTACAGGAACAGACCCCATTCGTCCTTAAGCGTAATGAGGCATACATAGGAGTACTCATTGATGACCTTATCACTAAGGGTACTGAAGAGCCCTACCGTATGTTCACCTCACGAGCCGAATACCGTACCCTCCTAAGGCAAGACAATGCCGATGCTAGGCTAACCCCTATGGGGTATGCTCTAGGGCTCGCCAGCGAAGAACGAATGCACTTACTTGAAAGAAAACAAGCTCATACAGAGGCTTTTGTACAGTTTTTTAAAGAAACCAGTATTACTCCTGAAGAGGCGAATCCTATCCTACAGAAGTATGAATCCTCTCCTATGAAGCAAGGGGACAAAATGGCTAAAGTACTCGCCCGTCCTGATATCACCATCAACGACTTTATCTCTCTACCCAAGGTAAAGGAATTTGCTGACACTCACCAGCTAACCGAGGAAGAAATAGAAGGTACTGAGATTGAGATAAAATATGCCGGCTACATAGAAAAAGAAAAAAATAATGCCGATAAGCTCAATAGGCTAGAGGATATTCGTATTCCTGAAAATTTTAACTATGATAAGCTCACTTCACTTTCATTCGAGTCTCGTGAGAAACTCAAAAAAATACGTCCCACATCGCTCTCTCAAGCCTCTCGTATCAGTGGAGTATCGCCTGCCGATATCAGCATATTGCTTATTTATATGGGGCGATAGGTTTCTTGGAAAAGGTATCTTATATTTTCCATAAAGGTTGTTAAAAAATTTTTTAGACTAAAAAAGATTATATTTTGTGTAAATTTCATATATTTGCACGTTTTTTGAAATAGTATAAATCATTGTAAAATGCAGAACAAAGGATTCGTAAAATTATTTGCCCTGTTGTTTGGTTTGGTGAGTATTTACCAGCTCACTTTTACTTTTGTGGCAAATCATCAAGAAAAGAAGGCGCAGCAGTTTGCTGAACAAAAAGTCCCCTCTTCTCAGGCTGATTACGTACACGAACGAGAAAAGATAGTTACCCGTTACTTGGATTCTATCACCAATAAGCCTGTATATAACTTGTTGCTAGCGGAATACTCTTACAAAGAGGTGAAAGAACGCGAACTCAAGCAAGGTCTTGACCTTAAAGGAGGGATTAACGTCATTTTACAGATTTCTGTACCCGATATTCTCAGAGGGCTGGCTGATAACTCCAAAAATCCTAACTTTGAAAAGGCTATTGACCAAGCCAATGCACGCCTACGTGAGACTGACCGTAGCTATATAGACCTTTTCTTCGAAGCTTTTGAGGCTACAGGGGCTAAGCTCTCTGCGGTAGATATCTTCGGAAATAAGACCCTTAGTGCTCAGATAACCCCTCAGATGACCAATGCTCAAGTACGTCCTATCCTTGAAAAAAAGCTAGATGAGTCCATCTCCTCTGCTTTTGAGGTATTGCGCAAACGTATCGACAAATTTGGAGTTACTAACCCTGATATTAAGAAGTTAGGTAACTCTGGACGTATATCCGTTGAGCTCCCTGGTGCTAAAGATATCTCTCGTGTAAAGAACCTCTTACAAAGTACTGCTCAGCTTGAGTTCTGGGAAACTTTCAAGGCAGGAGACTTTAACCTATTCTTCTCTCAGCTCGATAATGCTTTACAAGCAAAAGAAGCTGGAAAAGAAGAAAAAGAAGAAGAGAAAATCAACCAAGAAGCCAATGCAATTGATGGAATAGTTAATAACTCTTCTGTTGATTCTCTCGCTACTGACTTAAAAGATTCTCTCGCAAATGCAAAAGTAGCCGTAGAGGACTCTATAAAGAAAGCTAACCTAAAGCATCCTCTCTTTGAACTCTTCCAATTACAACAAGGAGAAGCATCTCCTTCTATTGGTTATTTCTTAGCCTCTGATACTACCAAGCTACTTTCTTACCTTAGAAGTGACGAGGCTAAAAGATTACAACCCGCAGAACTTAAGAATGCTAAATTTGTATTTGGTAAGCCTCATAAGCTCGCCAATATGCAACAGCTCTACCGCTTATTTATGCCTTATGAATATGAACAGGCAAGACCTGCGGAAGCAAAGACTTTTAAAGAACGCTTACAAGAGCTCTTAACTAAGTCCGACCTAGTAGAACTTTATGCGCTTCGTGGTAATCGTACCAACGAACCTCCTTTAACAGGAAGTGTGGTTACTGAAGCTGTACAAACTTATGATAATCATAACCAACCCTGTGTATCTATGAATATGGATAGAAAAGGGGCTAAGTTATGGGAAAACCTCACTGGAAAAGTATTCACTGAAAAGGGAAATATTGCTATTGTACTGGACAATACCGTTTATTCTGCTCCTAGTGTAACCTCAGGACCTATCTCCGGAGGTAGCACCCAAATTACAGGTAACTTCACTGTTGCCGAAGCACAGGACTTAGCCAATGTTCTCCGTGCCGGAAAACTCCCTGCTTCTGCTGATATTGTTCAATCTGTAGTCGTGGGACCTTCTCTAGGACAAGAAGCTATCACTAGTGGATTTATTTCTTTTGCTATAGCAGGGCTTATCATCTTCTTCTGGATGCTCTTCTATTACGGACGTGCAGGGGTATTTGCAGATATTGCTCTTTTATTTAATATTCTTCTGATGTTTGGTATCCTTGTGAGTATCAACTCTGTACTTACCCTTCCAGGTATTGCGGGGATTGTACTTACCATAGGTATGTCAATTGATGCCAATGTAATTATCTTTGAGCGTATTCGAGAGGAACTCCGTGGAGGTAAGCCATTAGCTTCGGCTATTCACGACGGATTCAGCCACGCAATTACTTCCGTATTGGATGCCAATATCACTACCTTCCTTACTGGTGCGGTACTCTTTGTATTCGGTAGCGGCCCTATTAAAGGTTTTGCAACAACTTTGATGATTGGTATTGTAACAACCATCTTTACGGCTGTATTCATTACCCGATTACTTATTGATAACTACGTAGCTAAAGGAAAAGACCTCTCTTTCGCTACTGGTATCTCCAAGAATATCCTAACCAATGTAAATATAGACTTCCTTTCTAAGAGAAAAGTATGGTACTTAATCTCCTTAGTAATGATTCTTATCAGCTTAGGATCTATATTCACACGTGGATTTGACCAAGGAATTGACTTTGTAGGAGGTCGTTCTTATCAGGTTCGCTTCAAGAATCCTGTAAAAACTGAAGAAGTGGCTAAACTTCTTAAAAATAAGCTAGGAACCGTAGAGGTAAAGACCTTTGGGGCTGCTAACCAAGTGCGTATCTCCACTAAGTACAACTATGATGATGAAAGTACTGAAATGGATAACCAAATCCAACAGATTCTTTATGAAGACCTTAAACCTGTAATGGGAGAAGATATTTCCTATGAGGAATTTATGAGTGGAGAAGGATTGGGTGTGATGAAGTCTGACAAAACAGGTCCTAGTATTGCTGAAGACATCAAGAGTAGTGCCGTTTGGGCTATTATTGGATCCCTTATAATTATCTTTGGGTATATCCTTATCCGTTTCCGTAAATGGCAATTCTCTATGGGAGCAGTTGCTGCCCTTACCCACGACGTGATTATTACCTTAGGAGCTTTCTCCTTACTCTATTCAGTAATGCCTTTCAGCTTGGAGATTGACCAGCAATTCATTGCAGCGATCCTTACAGTAATTGGATATTCTTTGAACGACACGGTAATTATCTTTGACCGTATCCGTGAAGAAACCCGCAAAAAAGGATGGAGTGCTAAGATTCTTAATCACGCTATCAGCACTACCCTAAGCCGTACGCTCAATACCTCATTGACTACCTTACTTACTCTACTTGCCATCTTTATATTTGGGGGAGAGACCCTTCGAGGATTTATGTTTGCAATGATTATTGGGGTAGTAGTAGGTACCTATTCTTCTATCTTCGTAGCGACTCCACTTGTATTTGATTCTTCTAAGAAAAAATTAAACGAAGAAACTAAAGAAGAGGAAAAGAAAAAGTAAATCATAAGGTTAATTTTTAATACTGAAATCTGTGAAAAGCTTCCTTTTCACAGATTTCTATCTATATATGAGAGATTTATATGACATTATCATCATAGGAGCAGGAGCCTGTGGGCTCTTCACAGCAATCAATATTGCTGAAAAAGACCTTAAAAAACGTATTCTTATTCTTGAGAAAGGAAAAGAGGCTCTTACTAAAGTACGTATCTCAGGAGGCGGACGCTGTAACCTTACTAATGCCCAAGTTGACCTAAGAGAGTTTGTGAAAAATTACCCACGAGGGAACCGTGAACTCCTTGGAGCTTTCAATCGCTTCTCCAACCAAGATACCATCCGATGGTTCTCCGATCACAGAGTTCCTCTCAAGGAAGAAGCCGACAAACGCATATTTCCTCAATCCAATTCTTCAGAGAGTGTTATTGATTGTTTTTTATCCTTAAGTCGAAAATACGGCATCGAAATTAAATATGAGCATAATGTAAATAGGCTCTCTTATCTTCAGGAAGAAGGAATATGGGAGGTTCATTCCTCTAAAGGAACTATCCCTGCAAGGGCATTAGTTATCACTACCGGAAGTAATCCCAAAGTATGGACACTATTAGCCCAACTGGGGCACACCATCATCCCTCCTGTACCTTCCCTATTTACCTTTGCAACTGATGATGCTTTTATCAAAGAACTCTCTGGAATTAGCCTCAATGCCAATGTAAAATTACTTGATGAACAACATCGTCCCTTGAAAGTACCTCTAGTAGAAAAGCAAGGGATTATGGGAGGACTCCTAATTACCCATTGGGGATTCAGTGGACCTGCCATCCTCAAGGCTTCTTCCTTCGCTGCAAGAATCCTAGCCGAATGTAATTATAAGTTTGTCTTACAAATCCATTGGCTATCCCAAGGAGAACAGCTACTTTCCCTCACAGAGGTCATCAGTAGCCTGCAAGAGGAAAAACAAAAACACCCCCGCAAGGAATTACAGAATCATTGTCCTTTTCCCTTACCTAAGAAATTATGGAACAAGCTTCTAGAGCGTTCCGGATGCTTACCCCACCAGCTATGGACTGAGCTAAGTAAGGCACAAATACATTCACTAGCACAAGAACTTACAGGAAGTACATTCTCTATTCATAGCAAAGCCACCTTCAAGGAGGAGTTTGTAACTGCAGGAGGAGTCTCCCTTAAGGAAATAGATTTCAAGGCTTTCCGTTCTAAGCTACTGCCTAACCTCTATATAGGAGGAGAAGCCTTGGATATTGATGCTGTCACGGGAGGTTATAACTTCCAAAATGCTTGGACAGCTGGGTATCTTATTGCTTGTGCCCTTACCAACGAATCACAGTGAATACGGGGTAGTTATCTCGCTTAATTTCTGCCTTGAAACCGTACTGAGCCAATGCCTTAAGCAAGGATTCATCGAAGTAATAAGGAAGTTTCCAGTCATAGGGCTGTATACGTACATATTGTGGCTTATTATGTAAGAGAATAGGAATTTCTCTTAATTGGGAAAGTACAGCAAGCATATCTCTGAGGCTAAACCCATCAAGGGAGGCTTGCTCATCATCCATATGTATTTTGGAGTAAGGAAAGTTCTTAGCTTGAGCACTCGCTCCTGAGAGCTTATCATAACTCTTTAGAGTAAGCTGTAGAGTAAGCCCTCCTCGCTGACTTTCTACAATATTCAAGTGCAGTTCTTGACTAAGTTTCTCTAAGAGTTTGGACTTATCTGTTTCCTGCCTATAGGAGAGTTCATAGGAAGGATTATCCTTATCCGATACACTTATTTGTGAAGTATTTACCCCTTTGAGAAAAGCAATTAACTGCCTTAGGCTACCCTTTAGCGCTATGTGAGAGACCGAAGTCTGTTCTATCTGGAGAAGGGAGGTTGATTCTGTAGTAGAAAGAGGATTCAGCTGGCATTCTACTTCTGAAATTTGTCCTTGAGCCACTGTAAAAATCCCTAAAAATACCAAAAGAAGGCTATATCGTAACATCATATCATTTTTAATGGCAAAGATACCTTTTTCTACTGAAGAAAACAAATATTTTTCACTATCTTTGCCCTTTCATCCTAAATCCAAAACCAAATGTATATAGACATAGGCCTAAACCTCACTAACCGACAATTTGCCCACGACCAAGAGGAACTCCTCCTCCGTGCTGAGGAGGCGGGTGTCACTCAAATGATCCTAACGGGTACTTCTCTCAGAAGTAGCAAAGAGTCTTTTGCGCTTACCAAGGGTTACCCTACCCTATTATATAGTACTGCAGGGGTGCACCCCCACGATGCTAAAACGATGAACGAACAGACCATTCCTCAACTGAGTGCCCTACTGAAGGAAAAACAAGTGGTAGCGGTAGGAGAATGTGGCTTAGACTTTGATCGCGATTTCTCCCCTCGCCCCGTACAAGAGCAGTGTTTTCGTGCCCAGCTCACCCTTGCTCAAGAGGTGCAAAAACCCCTGTTCCTACACGAGCGTGCTGCCTTTGACCGATTTGTAGGGATTCTCAAGGATTATACCCACCTGCCTAAGGGTGTAGTACATTGTTTTACAGGCAGTTTGAGTGAGGTGAAAACCTACCTTGATGCCGATTACTATATTGGTTTTACAGGCGCCATTAGCGATAGCCGCCGATTTGCTTTCTTGGAAGAAGTAGTACGTTATGTACCCTTAGAGCGTATGCTTATAGAGACTGATGCGCCCTTTATGCTTCCCAAAAATATACCGGCACACCTGTTGAACCTTCGAGATAAGCGACGCAATGAACCTGCTTTCCTCCCATACGTAGCGCAAAGTATCGCCCATTTTAAGAAGGTTAGCGTCAAGGAAGTAGCTGAAGCAACCACTAAGAATGCCAAAGCCTTGTTTTTAAATGAAGAGTAAAGAGTAATCCTACCATTCAATATTTTCTAACTCATCAATAGGTAACTTCATTGCTTTATATTTAGAAATGGATAGTTCCTTTATGTAATCAAAATCCTCTTTTCTATTTAAGTATTTTAAAATACACAAGGCTTGTAGTGCATTTTTATTTTCTACATTCCAGTGAACTAAAAAATCCCAATCACAGGCTTTTGGTGTCCATATCTGCCCTTTCTCGAAAAGTGTGATAAGTTCATCCCTATATAAGTCTATTTCCGAACTATCGTAGAGGTAACAATTTTGTACTTTTGCTGTTTGAAAAAAGGGGTCTATATCTCTCCAATTATAAACACCCCCTATTATGGGAGCTTTCTTTTTAATGTTTTTAAGCAATCTCTTTTTCAATTGATCGGGAATATCTCGCTTTTCTATGGATTTTTGTTGTACCTGATTGCTTATATGGGCTATTTCCTTTTGGAGTATTGAGAGAGAAATATCCAACAAATAATAATCCTCTCCTGCCTTTCTTCTCACATCAAAGAAATAACCATAAGAAAGTGATATATCATTTTTCAGAATACCCATATAAGCCTTATAGGTATCATCAAAGTACAAATCAACTTCTTGCATCTTATCTTCTAATTTTATCAAGGATAGTTTCCATCATACAAATGTTATTCGGGTAATAGACTCTATTGTTTATATTATTCCGTTGGTTGCTCAACACTTTCTACATTTTTACTATAAATTTTTATTCAAGATACTTTTTACTTGATATTGCTGTTCTGCCTTAGTCTCACTACCATCTGTAATCATCTAATAAGCCGTCTGCGGTTCGGTATTTTGTAAAGAAAGTTACATAATGGTCATATACCTTCAAATCAAACAACTTACTATTATTGTATTTTAGGCACAACTGATATTCGCTTATTTCTCGTTCTATCTCATCAGCCAATAGGATACTAAAAGCATCAATACATTCTTGATATTCTTTGCATAAGGTAATCAGCGCCTCACTCAATGAATTTTCTATGAGTCGTGCCCTATAACAATAAGCTACTGAGGGAATAGCTTCTATATGATCAATCAAAGCATAATCCCCTTTTGTTGGAGAGATTATATAATCGGTTTTTTTCCTCATCTGTTACCTATTTATGCACTCCTTATTTTATCCTTTTATCAAATCTTTTCCTTTCAGCGCTCCCTCTATCTTTGCTATTTGATCTTCAAATACCATTTTTGGATATCTTTCAGCTTCTTCACCACTGATAGGTTCTCCATCCCCTTGTTGTCCCAATTTTACTTTCCGATAATTATTAGGTAATCCATAATGATAGTACTGTGTATCGAAAAAGGAGCTTTTATAGTTAGGTGTTTGATGGATAACCACTACATTCCATCTTTTATAATCCGAAGGAGTTACAAATATAGGAGCAAATAAATAGCCTGCTTGTTCTATTTCCTCTCGGTAAGCTTTGTTTTCTGAATAGTAAGCGAATACTTCACTGAGGTACCACATAGGTGTCTCTAATAAGATAATTCGAGAAAAAGCATACCCTCCTCTTCTTAGTGGAATAGCACATATATCCCCTACTGTATATTTCCTTTGCTTTTTCCTCTTGACTATCTTGAATTTGACTTCACTGATTGACTTTTCTTCGCATGCTGAAAAGAGAGCTTCATCTATATTCACCGCAAAAGAAGCATTCAAAACCCCTTGTAATTCCTCTATGGTAGGCTTACGATGTAAGTTCTTTTGGAAATACTGGGAATAGCTTGTCAAGAACTCAAAAACTAAATCCAGAGTCTGGTCATTTATCATTTTATAAAACTCTATATATCAACACACAAAGATATAAAAATAAAATTACCTAAGAAAATAATTCAAAGAAATCTGAAGAAAAAACAAGTGTAGCAATTTACCCATTTTACAAATCTATCATTTAAAAAATATTCGTATATTTGTCTTTTCAATCAAAACAAACCTATGATAAAAAAAATTCTCTTTATTACTCTTTTAGTGATTTCTGTAGGGCTGAATGTAGTACTTATCCGAAAGATGTTTGTAGGCAACACAGTAACTCTTCCTGATGATACCCGTGTAAGTATTGTAGTAAGCCAGTCCAATAGGGATTTTGTTATGCACGAAATGCGTACTTTTGTAGAGGCACTTCAGCAAATTAATTTGGGGATAGAACAAAACGACCCCTCTCTTATTGCCAAGGTAGCCCGAGCTTCGGGAGGTTCGGTAGCTGAACACGCTCCCGCAGGGCTTATCGCTTCATTACCTATAGAATTCAAGACCTTAGGATTTGATACCCACGCCAAGTTTGACGAAATTGCTGAGAGTGCTGAGAAGAATTTTGACCCCAAGCAGACTCACTCACAAGTAACTGAACTCTTAGGTAACTGTGTTGCCTGCCATAAGATGTTCAGAATGGATGTGAAATAGGTAAAAAATAAAATATAAATTAACTAATTAAGATATAATGACAAAAAAAATTATTAGTAGCGCTATTCTGCTAACCTTATTGGCAGGATGTAATGAAAAAAACTCACAAAAGGCTGATTATGCGGTAATCTCTGGAAAGGTTGCTCTCCCCGAAAATCAAAAGGTACAACTCATTCAGGACAACCAAGTTATCAAGGAAATCCCCGTCGCCTCTGATGGTACCTTCCGAGATACCATACGCGTGCTCTCAGAGAATCATTTCTACTATCTTTTTGAGAACCCTTCCCTCCTACTCCCTATCTACTTGGATAAGGGAACACATCTAGAGCTTGCTCTTAATCAAGACCTCTCTAAAGTGAATCTTCTATCAGGGATACAATCCGATCAAACAAAATATTTGATAGAAAAAACCGCCTTTGCTAATAGTAAAATCTTCAGATCCGACGGCGAACTCTTCAGGCAGGAGCCTCAAGAGTTTAAGAAAAACCTCAAAACATACTTCAGCGAACTGGAAGCCAAGCTAAAAAGCTATAATTTGGACGAAAATTTTGTAAAAAGCCAACAAAAATGGATTAAATACAAGCAAATTGAGTGCTTAATGGACTATCCTAGCTCTTATAACTATTTTCTAGGCAAAGACCCTGTACTCCCAACCGATTTCTATACCGAGAGAGATGCTATAGATTTTGACAATGCACAGGAATACGATACTGAAGAGTCCTACAGAGATCTAGTACAAAGGAAATATTATGAACAATTAGGTGATGCTAGCAATCCTGAGCAATTAGAACATTTTATTCAGATAGTTTCGGCTCTCAAATCCGAAAATATCCGTGCCGATTTTGCTAAAAGTATGGCTCCTCTTATTAACCCAAACAATCCCAAGAATAAGATAATCCTTGATTTTGTTCTAAACAATATAAAAGAAGAAAAAATAAGGCAAGTCGTTCAAGATATCTATGACCAATCTGAAAGATTGGCTTCAGGAAAGCCTTCTCCTGTATTTAATAACTATGAAAATGCTAAAGGAGGCACTACTTCTCTCTCCGACCTGAAAGGAAAATTCGTCTATGTAGATGTATGGGCTACTTGGTGCCGACCTTGTATCGGAGAAATCCCTGTCTTAAAAGAATTACAGAACAAGTTCAAGGGTAAGAATATTGAATTTGTAAGTATTTCTGTTGATGAGAATCGAGAAGCTTGGCTTAAAACGATCAAAGAAAAAGAACTCAAGGGAGTACAATTATTATCCGACAAAAGTTTTGACTCTCAATTCGTCCGAGAATATGGCATCACTGAAATTCCTGTTTTTATACTCCTTGATAAGGAAGGAAAAATCATTAATGCCAATGCGCCTCGCCCTTCCGACCCTGAAATAGAAAAAATATTAGAAAATCTTATCAAATAGTAATTAGTTATGAGCTTCTTTAAAGACCTCTTCAACCTACATCAGGGAGAAGAAAAAAAGGAAAAAGTTATAGAGGATATTATCAGTAATATTTCTTTCCGTGGATCCAACCTATGGATTTTAGCCTGCGCAATCCTCATTGCTTCCATCGGGCTGAATGTCAATTCTACAGCAGTTATCATAGGGGCTATGCTTATTTCTCCTCTTATGGGGCCTATCGTAGGAGCAGGATTTGCACTAGCTACCTACGATTTTGACCTCCTAAAGAAAACAGGACGTAGCCTATTCATCGCTACTGTGGTAAGCCTTATTGTATCGTTTGTCTATTTCTATATAAGCCCATTTAAGGATGCCCAATCAGAGTTATTAGCCCGCACTTCCCCTACTATTTATGATGTACTCATAGCCTTTGTAGGTGGAGTGGTAGGGGCTATCTCCCTTACCCGTCAGGAGAAAGGAAACCCTATCCCAGGAGTGGCTATTGCTACCGCCCTAATGCCTCCACTATGTACTGCTGGGTTTGGATTGGCTACAGGGAATCTTAGTTTCTTCTTGGGGGCTTTCTACCTATATAGTATCAATTGCTTCTTTATTGGCATTGCTACTTTCTTGATTATCAAATACCTGAAATACAAACCCAAGAACACAGGCAATGAGGTGCTTAATAAGCGTTTGCACTATGTAATCACTTCTTTGGTTATGCTGATTATCACTCCCAGCTTATATCTGGCTTATACCCTTTTGGAAGAAAAGAAATTCTACCAGAATGTAGATCATTATATCACTGCTGAGTTCGAAAACAGTGGCTATACTATTATTTATAAGAAAATAAACTACAAAACATCCCCTAAAACCCTTGAATTAGCCTTCTTAGACAAGAAATTTACTGAGGACGAACTGAAAACGCTACAAACTAATCTCCAAAACTTTAATATTCTCAATACAGAGCTTATTATCCGTCAAAAAGAATCGGATATTAGTAAGGAAATATTATCGGAAATCAACAAAAACAAGTCTTCTCTCTCCAATAAAGACGTAAAGATAAAGCATCTTACAGAAGAATTGGAGAGTTACAAACCCTCCGATCCTACCTTTGCCAAGGAGGTAAAAGCCCTATTCCCGAACATAGAGGATTTTTACTTTGGAAAGCTCAATAAGCTCTCCCTCAAAGACTCCCTTCAGACGGCTACTATAATGATATACACGCCTAAAAAAGAGATGATAAAAGGCAAAGAAATAACCAAAGAGGTAGATACAACCCGACTACAACACTGGCTGGCTGAGAAGTTCAAAGATAAGGATATAAAGCTGATGCTAAATAACTAGAAAAAAAAATCCCCTTTCCTATAAGGGGATTTTCTTTTTAGCAAGATAGGAAAAGTATTCTGCTAAAAATCACTGTATCTTTGCCCTATAAATACTACCATATGAAACCCATAACCCATAATGACTATACCCAACGTATCAATAAGGTGGTTGCTTATATTAACAATCACTAAGAGGAATCCTTAGACCTAAAGACCCTCGCCGAAGTAGCCATTTATATAAAAGAAAAACAGTTGAAAACTTTGTAATTCAAAAACAACAAGGAAATCTACCCTTTGTAGCATATCGGAACCCCTCAGGATATCGCCCAAGTAGCTGTATTCCTTGCCAGCGACAATGCCTCATGGATTACAGGAACTATATTAGCAGTTGATGGAGGGCTTACAACGAATTAATAGACATTAATCTTTAATTACCTTAAGTTAATTTTCCATTGGATAAAAAAACATATCTTTGCACCAAAATTCAATTTAGTATTTTATGAACAGTAAAACGAGAAAAATTATTAGTTACATCCTTTCAGGATTGGTAACTCTTATTTTTGTAGGAACAGGAGTGATGAAATTTACAGGAGGAGAACAAAATGCTCAAATAGCCGAGTTGGTAGGAGAGGCTTCTACTCTCTATCTTTTAGGTGGATTACAGATATTCTTTGCCGTACTTTTCTTGATTCCTCGCACTGCTGTAGTAGGCTTTTTACTTATGGCTTGCTATATGGCAGGAGCTATAGCCACCCACTTGGTCATCAAAGAGTCCTTCATCCCACAAATGACTATTGAAACTCTTATTTGGGTAACCGGATTTGTACGTTTTTCTGAATTAAGCCAAAGGCTCTGTGGTTGTGGTAGTTGTAATAAATAATCACCAAAAGAGGTTACCCAGTTTGGTAACCTCTTTTAAAAGATAAATAATTTGTGATATATTTAACATAATGACGCTTGCTTTTTACAAAACAACATAGTATATTTGCAATTTGAATCACTATCAGTCACTGTTTCTGTATTAAGTTACAAATCAAACACTTCCTATTTTCCATTCCCTATAAAACTATCCTTTATTAAAAAGACAAAAACACCCCTCCTGTGAAAACAGTATATCCCTTCTTAACAGGAACTATAGGGCGGGTATGATAAATATACTGGTAGGAGAGCCATACTCCAAAATGCTCTGTTACATTGTGCTTCAAGTCAAGAGCCATTGCCCAACGAGGATTTACAATGTTACTATCCAAGCGGTTATGCAGATAAGCACTAGCCGTCAGCCTCCATTTTTCAGCAAAGCGAAAATGAAAACCTGAATAAAGCTGTGATTTGATACTCCTTTGTTGTTTCTCCCCTGTAAAAGTATGAGGTTCAGGCACTCCGTTATGGTTCCACTTCTCATACTCCCAAAAAGCCCCTACTCCTGTTGTCCAAGTAAGAAGCTCAGTATGTAAGATACGAAAACGGGACTGTAACCCTCCGGCAAGCTTCAAGAGCAATCCTCTAGAGGGAGACCATACTGATTCAAAAAAGGGATATACTTCTGCCCGCTTATGGAACAAATAGCGATATTCCCCGTGTATATAACCATTATTCACATTGGTCTGTGAGCCGGACTGAATCATTTCCACCTGATTGATAAAGGTGATAGCCTTTTTCTTATTAATCAGGAAACTAATATTAGCATTATTTTTTAGCTGAAAGAAATTTTCTTTCTCCGTTTTAAAGTTGAATTCTGGAGCAATTGTTCCTTGTAAAATACGAGTGGTATCTATCACCGTAGCCATACTTTCCGTAAAGATAATTTGGCTTCTCCCCACCATTGAAAACAGAAGTAAAAATAAATAAAAAAATCGCTTCATTATTATAAGAATTTATATGTCTGCAAAAGTAAAAACCTTTCTTAAAACGAACAAATTTTTAACAAAAAAAAGCGATCCGACTAATAGGAGATCGCCTTTTCATAATAACATCAGTGAATATTAGATACTTTCACTTAGGTAAGACTTAAGCATCCATAAGTTTTTCTCTTGTTCTACAATCAAGTCACTTACCAAGGTATTGGTTCCTTCATCATTGATTTCGTCTGATAAGCTTAGTAATTCTCTCTCTAAAGGAAGCAAGGCTATAATACTATCTACAATCAAGCGAACAGCTTTATCATCATCAGAAACATTTTCCCCTACAGGAATAGTAGCGTGCTTTACATAGCTAGCTAGCGTATTGAAAGGAACACCTCCAAGGGTGAGAATACGTTCTGCTATCTGATCCACTTGTTCTTGAGCTGCATTATAAAGCTCTTCAAACTTTACGTGCAATTCAAAGAAACGCTTCCCTTTGATATTCCAGTGTACTCCACGAAGATTCTGATAGTAAGTTTGATAATTAGAAAGTAAGACATTCAATACTTCTATTTCTTTTTCTACTTTGGCTTTATCAAGCCCTAAACTATTAATACTCATAATTTTTAAACTTTAAGATTTCAACACTGCAAAGATATATCATTTCACCTAGTAAGCCTACTATTTTCTATCTTTTTTCTCTATTTACAAATAGAAAAATTCAATATAAAATTTACACACTATAGAAAAATACTATATCTTTGAATTATTCTTCTCTTAAAATAAAGCGGTAAAAGCAGCTGTAAATCCTAAGAAAATACCAGGAGCATTGGCAAGAGCCACCGGATAATCTCTTTCTTTCTTGAACAAGGCATAAATAACCCACAGCGTACAGTTAACTCCTGCTACCATTGGCTGAATCCAAGGACCTGTTGCATCGCCCCAAGTCGCTTTAATCTGGTCAATATAGGCTACATACATCCCCACTGCTGCCACTGTAGCAACCCAACCTAGAATCGTAATGAATTTTGAACTTTCGTTTGTATTTTCTCTCTTATCCATTTTATTAAGATTTATTATTTGTGGCAAATATATTACTTTTTTACTAGAAAACAAATATTTTTCTTATTTTTTATAGCCTTTATCATTTTACATACAGAAATCCTTTTTTCAGCTGTTGTACTCCCTTGTAATAATAATATAGCAAATAGAAATAAGTACCCTGTGAAACTCTACTGCCTTTTCCTACTACTCCATTAACATTTGAATAACCCTTAAAATATTCATCATTCTTCTGATATTGTTCCGATTCATACACCTTGAGTCCCATTTCATTATAAATTTGCAAATGAATAGGCTTGCCTTCATCTGTATGCACTACTTTGAAATAATTCTCTCCTCCTACCTCTACAGAAACCCCATTATAGACCTTTACTTCTTCTCTCTCGGGAGTAACCTCTGGCACAGGTTGGGGTTCCGGAATAGGATTCGGAGTTGGAGGTAAAGGCTTTGGCTCTGGAGTTGGGGTTGGAGTAGGTTCTGGTTCAGGCTTAGGTTCAGGCTTAGAAGTGATAGTAATTATTTGGGTATGGCTTACCTGATTCCCACAAGCATCGGTAGCTGTCCAACTATAAATAACCTTACTAAGCTTTCCTGCCGTCTTTTCTTCTTGTTGAGACAAAGTTACTTCTGCTGTTCCACAAGTATCTGTAGCGATAAGAGTAGCCTGTACAGGAACTGCTTGTCCCTCCTCTATTGTCAAAGACTCAGGAAGGGTTCCTACAAATACAGGAGCTTGTTTATCTTCTACTCTTATCTCCTGAGTATAACTAATAGATGAAACACAAGGATCACTTACTGTGAATATACGCTCGAGAAGATAAGTATTTGCACAGCTTTTTCCCTTGATTTCTTCCTTATAAGTAATGCTAGGAGCACAGCCTCCCTTCACTGTAGGATAGACCACCGATGGCAAAGGTTGCCCACAAGAGAGCGTTATATTCTGTGGGGTAGTAACGAAAGTCAAAGGTTCAGGAGTCGATTCAGGCTTAGGAGTAATAGTAATTATTTGGGTATGGTTTACCTGATTTCCACAAGCATCGGTAGCTGTCCAACTATAAATAACCTTACTGAGCTTTCCTGCTGTCTTTTCTTCTTGTCGAGACGAAGTTACTTCTGCCGTTCCACAACTATCTGTAGCGGTAAGAGTAGCCTGTACAGGAACTGCTTGCCCCTCCTCTATTGTCAAAGACTGAGGAAGGGTTCCTACAAATACAGGAGCTTCTTTATCTTCTACTTTTATCAGTTGTTGAAACTCAATCGCTCCACAGCTTCCCTTAGCGGAATAAGTTCGTAGAATGGTATAAGAGCCTGAACATTGTGATGGCAGCCTGACATCCTTATGAATTATAGGAACAGGTAAGCAACCTCCTTCCACTTGTAACTCTGCCACTGCAGGGAATGGTTGTGAGCAAGATATGGTTATTTCTGCAGGAGGCAAAGAGCTTGGTACCCATCGTAAAGGTTCCAAAGCAGGAGCGGCCTCCTCATCTATAGTAATGGTTTGTATATAACGGTTTTGATTTCCTGAATGATCCTCTGCAAACCAAGCGTATTCTACCTTTATTTTCTTTCCCTTGGCATCATATATAGGTGTCTCGCTGGAATCTACTTTTACTATTCCCTCGCAGTTATCTGTAGCGGTAAGCGTCTGTCTGAAAGGAATTTCTGATTCACTTTTTACAGTCATACTCTTAGGGTAAGAGGAGAATTCTGGTTTTTGGGTATCCTTCTGAATAATGTATTGGGTATGCTTAACAGGGAGCGCATCTGGTGCATAGGCTGTCCAAGTTCGTGTAGTCCGATAAAAATTTGTATCTCCCTCGGCTGTTTCTTCTTGATAGTCTATCTGGATATGTTGGCTTCCTTGTGCTTGCAATTCTGCTTTAGGAGGAATAGCATTTGCACATTGTATATGTAGGTCTTTGGGGAGTTCTCCTACAAACTGTAATTGCTTAGTAATAGGCTCCTGTTCATAATACAAATATTGTTCAAAAGTAGCCTTATTCTTACACTTATCAGTAGCTACCCAACGACGTAGCAAGTAGGTTGTATGCTCCTCTTCTGTTGTGGTTATAGTAGTTTTTCTGTCCCCACAAGTACTTTTAGCTGTAACATTGGCTCTTTGAGGAATATTTTCTTTTTTAACCGTAATTACAGGTTCAGGCAGATTACTAAATGTAATATCGCCCGTACGAGTATCCAAATAAGGATATCTACTAACACTAGTAGCAAATGCAATATGGTCAATGACTTCTATTTTAAAATATCCTTTCACAAAAGCTCCACTTTTTACCTGAGGGAAGATAACTGTAGCTTGCCCACTATTAGGAATACCATCGGCTAAGATGTATGGGAAAGTATTTCCATCCTCATCTGAAAGAAGAATACGTACTTTACTTCCCTCTCCAAAGATTTTTTTATCCACATCCCAGCTTATAGAAACCTCTCCTCCACGAGTATATCTGGAATTGCCCTTAGGGGTAACACTTTTAATTCTGAAAGGTGTTCCTTCTATTACATTCACTTGGGTTTGATATACATCATAAAGCGGAGCGTGTAGCTTTCCATTCTTTATGCCTCCTTTTACGCCATCAGTTACCCCTAGCCAAAAGGTATATGTTCCTGTTTCCGACTCATTGGGGAATTTATAAGGAACAGGCTTCCATTCATTTGTTCGCTTATCGATGATATAAGGACGATAGAAAGTAATCTCATTATTGGCAGTAGGGCGATAAGAAGGGAATCGCGCTTTACCTTCTCCCCCTATATCTGCTTGGTGAACCATATAGGACAAAGCATCTCCGTCAGGGTCTTGTGCTTCTATCTTGAATTGAAAATAAGTGTTGGGGGGTAAAGTATAGCTCTTTTTGTACTTAGCACGATTGATAATAGGGGCTTTATTCTCTGTCGGAATCCCATAAGGAATATTTCGCTGAGGCAAACCTACCCTCTCAGTACGAGCTCTATCGGTGTAATAAGCAGGATTGAGGCTTGCTCTCTTACGGATAATATATAAAGACGGAAGAGAAAAATACGTTCCTTTGGGGTCATTGATATAACTCATTATGGAATTACCAAGATCAGGTTCTGTAAAAGTAGTTGCTGTATATCCACCTATGGTATAAGTATGAGGAGACGCCATTAGGTGCCCTAATTCGTGAAGAATAATATAGAATTCTGTATTGGCGATACAGCTTCCTTTGTAACGACCATAGAGTTCGCCTAAGAAAGCCAAGCCTCGATTGTCCTTGTATTTGGAGAAACCTATACCTACATCATAGTTAGCTTCTCCTATAAGGTTATTAATATCATTGGTGATACGACCCAATACGGTATTAACCCTAAGGTCATCATATAGTTCTTTTTCTTTAGTATCACGAATAAGACGGTCGTCATCAATAAGCTCAAACCGATAACCTAATTCCTGACCGCACACTTCATTAAGCCCAGCCTCTACCTGAGCCATAAAGTTCTTTATACGAGCTCTATCTTCTTGGAATACACTGTGGTAATAGCTATAATCAATCAGCATTGCTAATCGGAAGACCCTCATTACGTTGGTATTATAGAACAGACGGGAGTTTGTTTCTTCTTTATCTGCCAGTGCCACCCTTTGTAGAGTAGTTTTAGGTTGCAAAGAGGCTTCACAATCCCCATTTTCACACGTAGCACAGCTGATTTTAGTGTCTTCTGAGCTGATTTTTACCCTTCCATTTTCAGTGGAAATGAAATAAGTATGTCCTTTATGCCATATTTCGCCTGAAAGGAGTTGCTTATCCATAGAAATACTTCCTGCAAAGGTATCTTTATCATATGCCACAAAGGTACGAAATCCCTTTTTGGTAAATGTATTCTCTCGTTCATACCATTGGAGCGAGATACTTTCTCCATTAGGAGCCGATACGCTCCATTGGATAGGTGTTTTTTGAGAGAAAAGCGCAATAACATCATTTATTCCCTCTTGTGCTTTTACTAACGAAAAACTAACACATCCTAATAGAATTAGGTAATAACGAATGGTCTTCATTATTTATTAAAATTTAGCTTGTTAGATAAATTATGATTTAGGTATTATTTTACATACAAAAATCCCTTTTTCAGCTGTTGTACTCCCTTGTAATAATAATATAGCAAATAGAAATAAGTACCCTGTGAAACTCTACTGCCTTTTCCTACTACTCCATTAACATTTGAATAACCCTTAAAATATTCATCATTCTTCTGATATTGTTCCGATTCATACACCTTGAGTCCCATTTCATTATAAATTTGCAAATGAATAGGCTTGCCTTCATCTGTATGCACTACTTTGAAATAATTCTCTCCTCCTACCTCTACAGAAACCCCATTATAGACCTTTACTTCTTCTCTCTCGGGAGTAACCTCTGGCACAGGTTGGGGTTCCGGAATAGGATTCGGAGTTGGAGGTAAAGGCTTTGGCTCTGGAGTTGGGGTTGGAGTCGGTTCTGGTTCAGGCTTAGGTTCAGGCTTAGGAGTAATACTAATTATTTGGGTATGCCTTACCTGATTTCCACAAGCATCGGTAGCTGTCCAACTATAAATAACCTTGCTGAGCTTTCCTGCCGTCTTTTCTTCTTGTCGAGACGAAATTACTTCTGCTGTTCCACAATTATCTGTAGCCGTAAGGGTAGCCTGTACAGGAACCGCTTGCTCCTCTTGTATTGTCAATGACTGAGGAAGCGTTCCTACAAATACAGGGGCTTCTTTATCTTCTACTCTTATCTCTTGAGTATAACTAATAGATGAAACACAAGTATCACTTACTGTGAATATACGCTCGAGAAGATAAGTATTTGCACAGCTTTTTCCCTTGATTTCTTCCTTATAAGTAATGCTAGGAGCACAGCCTCCCTTCACTGTAGGATAGACCACCGATGGCAAAGGTTGCCCACAAGAGAGCGTTATATTCTGAGGGGTAGTAACGAAGGTCAAAGGCTCTGGAGTCGGTTCAGGCTTAGGAGTAATACTAATTATTTGGGTATGACTTACCTGATTCCCACAAGCATCGGTAGCTGTCCAACTATAAATAACCTTACTAAGCTTTCCTGCTGTCTTTTCTTCTCGTCGAGACGAAGTTACTTCTGCTGTTCCACAACTATCTGTAGCCGTAAGGGTTGCCTGTACAGGAACTGCTTGCCCCTCCTCTATTGTCAAAGACTGAGGAAGTGTTCCTACAAATACAGGGGCTTCTTTATCTTCTACTCTTATCTCTTGAGTATAACTAATAGATGAAACACAAGTATCACTTACTGTGAATATACGCTCGAGAAGATAAGTATTTGCACAGCTTTTTCCCTTGATTTCTTCCTTATAAGTAATGCTAGGAGCACAGCCTCCCTTCACTGTAGGATAGACCACCGATGGCAAAGGTTGCCCACAAGAGAGCGTTATATTCTGAGGGGTAGTAACGAAGGTCAAAGGCTCTGGAGTCGGTTCAGGCTTAGGAGTAATACTAATTATTTGGGTATGACTTACCTGATTCCCACAAGCATCGGTAGCTGTCCAACTATAAATAACCTTACTGAGCTTTCCTCCTGTCTTTTCTTCTTGTCGAGATGAAGTTACTTCTGCCGTTCCACAATTATCTGTAGCTGTAAGGGTAGCTTGTACAGGAACCGGTTGTCCTTCTTCTATTGTCAATGACTGAGGAAGGGTTCCTACAAATACAGGAGCTTCTTTATCCTCTACTTTTATCTCTTGAGTATAACTAATAGATGAAACACAGGTATCACTTACTGTGAATATACGCTCGAGAAGATAAGTATTTGCACAGCTTTTTCCCTTCATTTCTTCCTTATAAGTAATGCTAGGAGCACAGCCCCCCTTCACTGTAGGATAAACGACTGATGGCAAAGGTTGCCCACAAGAGAGCGTTATATTCTGTGGGGTAGTAATGAAAGTCAAAGGTTCCTTAGGTTCTTCACTTCCTTGAATCGTAAAACCTCCTCCATTCTTAGGGTTATAATTGGTCATAGCAAAGGCTATTCCATCAACAACCTCTATTTTGATGACTCCTGCAGGTACTTTTAAAGAAGTTTCCCCATAGATAATCTTCCCTATCGAAAGATTAGGAAGAGTAAGTTCATAGCTTCCATTATTATCAATATTTTCTGCCAAAGTGTATTTGAACGTTTTTCCCAAATCATCAGAAAGGAGGATACGTACTTTTGTTCCCTTAAAGATATCATTATCTACGCTCCAAGTAAGAGAAAGCTTGTCTCCTACCTTGTAGTTCTTCCCTATAGTCTGTGTAGTTACGTGAAAAGGAATACCTTCCTTCACAGTTACTTTGGTCTCTGCTAGGTCATATTGTACTATATAATCCTCATTTTGTTCTGGGAGGGCATCACTTACCCCTAACCAGAAAGTAAAAGTACCAGCCTGCTGATGAGGTGTCCAGCTATTAGCAATCTCATTTCCCGTTTTCAAGCTATAAGCTCTACTAAAAGTAACAGGTTCCCTCTCAGAGGGCTTTACAATGGCATACTGAGCAATTGAGACTTCTTCTCCCAATCGCACATCTCGTTGCTGAACCATATAGAGTAATTGTGAGCTATCAGGATCCGTAGCAGGAATATGGAATTGGAAATAGGTATCCTTAGGAATTGTATAGGTTTTCTTAATTTTTGTAGCATCAATCTTAGGAGGGTTAGAGGCAAAAGTAATTCCCCTCTTATAGGGTGCTTGAAGAAGTTTCTCACGAATTCTCTGAATACTAGAGAGAGAGAAGAACTCTCTTTCTACCCCGTGGCTCATTATAGACTGCCCTCTATCATATTCTGTCTTTTCACTAGCAGGATCTGAGACCGAGCCACTGAAAGTATGTCTTGCCCCAAAAAGATGTCCTATTTCGTGAGCAATAACATCCTTAGTAGGGGTAGCCACTGCAGCCCCTTTATCCGAAGCTCGATAGCCTCCATCTATAATTGCAAGTCCTCGTATGCCTCGAGAAGAAGTATAAGAAATAGAAATCCCTATATCATAATTTTCTTCTCCAATAAGATCGTTGATTACTTGAGTAGAAAGCCCCACCACATAACTTGAATTATGGCTTATTTTAAATTTCTCTTCACTTGGCTCTGTCGTTATCAATCGTTCATCATCAACTAATTCAAACTTCACACCTATATCCCTCATATATACTTTATTGAGAAATGCCTCTGTATCTTTCCAGAATTGCTTTACTTTCTGAATATCCTTTTTGAAAGTTCTACTAAAAGCATTATAAGTGATATACATTGCTAAGCGATATACTCTGAGTGTTGGTGTATTGGCTATTGTAGGTGTAGAGGTTTGTTCTTCTGATTCTTTGTTTATATGAATATACTGAACATAAGAGGACTCCTCTGATTCTTTTCTCGCAATCCAAGTTCTTGTAATCTCATCTTTCTGCTGAGTTTCTTCATAGGATACCTCAACTGGCACCCCTTTATAAGAGGCTGTAACATTGGCTTTTGCAGGTATTTGCTCTCCCTCTTTTAGGGTTACATAATTCTGTTTAGGTAGGTTATGAAAGGTAAGATTACTTTGTACAACCTCTATACCAGCTGTCCATCTATGGTCAGAGATATCGAATACTAAGCCGTCAATAACTTCTATCTTCAGAATTCCTAGTCCTGACACGAAGATACCAGGTACCACAGGGTAATGGTCTGTTTTACCGATAGGTGTCTGTGGCATTACTACTTCACATTCTCCATCATTTTCTGTTGAAGGGACTAAAATATGCTTGTAAGTCTTTCCAAAATCATCAGACAAGGAGATACGTACTTTACTATCCTTCGGGAAAAAGTTGCTGTCTACACTCCATTTCAGTATAAACTTTTCTCCTGTTTTGTATTGAGGCTTCACCTCAGACGTAATCTTGAAGGGAGTGGCTTCTACTACCTTTAATCGGGTCAAATAAGTGTCGTACAAAGGTGCTTGCTTATTGTCAATAGCAGCTTGAACATCTGGCGCATCACTCACAGCAAGGAGCATATGATACGTTCCTACGTTATCAACAGGGTCAGAAGAGGGAATAAGCGCCCCGTTTCCGTCGCCATACTTCTTCATAAAATATAAATTATGGTCTCGTTGTGGTGGACTAACTATGTATCGAGAGGCTTTATCTGATAATTTATAGTCATACTGCACAGAGGTGTAGTATAATTCCTTTTGTTCTATATCGTTTGCATAGATAGGTATTTTGAAATAAGAGCCTTTAGGTAGTAGATACTCCTCTTGCATCTTGTCTTTGTCAATGATGGGTGGTGTATTTTGTGCTTTATGAGTAGGTATATGGGGTTTATCTGCTTTCTTGATGTGTTGTTGCATTTCAATGATATTGGCAAGTCCAAGAAAACTAGTTAGGAAAGGCTCATTATAGCTCACTACCGATTGTCCCAACTGTGGTTCTGCCTTTAAAATGACTAAACCATCAGGAATAGAATACGGGTGATTAGCCCCAAAGAGGTGCCCCATCTCGTGCGCTAAGGTAGTTAGCTCTTGGTCGTGTACCAAAACACTTCCTTTCCACCCGTTGATAGCACCTACTGTAGCCGTTAGCCCTGCTAAATTACCATCTACTTTGTTATACGTAGCCCCAGCATCATAGTTTTCTTCCCCAATAAGGTTATTGATGACCTTAGTAACTGTAAGTACATTGTATATTTCATTAGCTTTCTTAGGGTCGGTGATGATGAGTCGGTCATCTTTCACCATTTTAAAGCGAATACCTACGTCTCTAACAAATATTTCATTGAGAAAAGTTTCTATTTCTGCCCAGAAAGCGTGTATTTTATTTATGTTTTTATCAAACTTATCTGATGCATAATCCTTGTAGCTAATCATTACTGCAAGGCGATACTCTCTGAACACCCCATCGGAAAGGCTTGGCAAATCATAAGAAGTACTTCTATTAGCTGAGCGAAAGCCACTTTGTCCCCTTTGGGTGGTAGCTGTATGCTGAGAATGTGTGCCACATTTCGCCTTAGAGGCTTTCTTTTGGGTTACCACTAAGTTTCCATCATTAGAAATGTTGAGTTCATACCCGTTTTTACCGAATATAGAGCCTTTGAAAGTACCTTTATTATCCATAGAAAGTGTACCTACAAGGGTGTTATTTCCATACCCAACAAAGGTGCGGATACCTTCTTTATCCATTGAGGTAGAGCGCAAATGCCATTCTACCGGAAGAGCTTCCCCAGAAGGGATAGGTATAGACCATTGTATAGGAGAAGGATTAGAAAAAATATGTTCTATATCTGTTATTTGTTGCGCATTTCCGAAGAGAAATCCCAACAGAAACAGAAAGATCGTAGAAGAAAGATATCTCATTTCCTTGATTTCTTAAGATAGCACAAAGTTAGTAAAAAAAATCATAACAAAATTATTTTCTTAATAGATTTATTTTATGAGAGTATATCTTTTTTATACTCTTTTTTCTAGAAATAAAGTAATTAAAATAAAAAAAGACTACCATTTTTCAATGATAGTCTTTAACAACATTAACTTTTAATCTTAGAATATAGACTGTAAATCTTTCTTATACCTAGCAAGCAAGGAACGAGTAATTCCGATATTTGCTTTTGAGGAATCTACCACCAAATATACAAAGTAATTGCCGTTAGGAGCAATATCAATTACGTGTATCTGATTGGTAAGAGTGAAAAGAATATCCTGAATCTTTTCTTTCCCTGCCAATCCTAATATTTCTAGCGCTTTCATTTTTGCTTTTACCACTTCTAGGTTATAAGCAGAGGCTAAATTAGGATCAAAATCAGGTAATGCAGAAGAAGCAATATAGGAAACTCCTGAATTTACCTCAGTTACTGATACAGCAATAAAGCCTGGTACGTTAGCTTTAATATCCTGTACAAATTTTTCTAATACATTTGTCATAAGTATCCTGTTTTTTTATTGCTTAATTGAGGCATCAAGCGGATTCGAACCGCTGTACAAGGTTTTGCAGACCTCTGCCTAGCCACTCGGCCATGATGCCTTTTACAGGGTGCAAATGTAGGGCAAATTTTTCAAGTTCGCAAATAATTAGTCAATTATTTTTACACTTACTTGAGCAACATCGCCTCCCAAAGGAGGGTTTATCTTAGCAACCTCTATTTCCACCTGTTTAATTTGCTGAAATTCAGTCTTTATTACTTGAAGTATTCGCCCCGCAACATTTTCCAATAATTTAGCTCGTATAGCCATCTGTTGTACTATAATCTGATTTAGGCGTACATAATCTATTGTATCTGATAGTTCATCAGATTCGATAGAAGAATGTAAATCTGCCCAAATGGTCAAATCAACCCTATACCAACTTCCTATCTGAGCTTCTTCATTAAGACAACCATGATAGGCATATACCTTGATATCCTTTAGAGAAATACTACTTTTCATCACGATCAATACCTTATCTTTCAGTACAGTTACAACCTCCGATACCTTGGAACATATCTATTCCCA